>JARRKW010000510.1:0-1999 GCA_037387645.1 Desulfuromonadaceae bacterium | reverse complement strand
GCATAGAGCTCATGGACCGGTGTCCGGTTGCGGATGGTTTCGTACATCAGCGGTTGGGTAAAGAAGGGTTCGTCCCCCTCGTTATGGCCGTGGCGGCGATAACAGATCAGTTCGATCACCACGTCCCGACCGAACTGCCGGCGGTAGGCGAAGGCCAGCTCGACGGCGAAGAGGGCTGCTTCCGGGTCTTCGCCGTGGACATGGAAAATCGGTATGGCCAGCATCTTGGCCAGGTCGGTGGCATAACGGGTGGAACGGGCGTCCTCGGCCAGGGTGGTAAAACCGATCTGGTTGTTGATGACGATGTGAACGGTGCCTCCGGTGCGGTAGCCTTCCAGCTGCGAGAGGTTCAGCGTCTCGGCCACCAGCCCCTGACCGGCGAAGGCGGCATCGCCGTGCAGCAACACCGGCAGCACCCGTTGCTCCCCGGCAGCACCATACGCAGCCTGACGGGCCCGGCACTTCCCTCTGACCACCGGATTGACCGCTTCCAGATGGCTGGGGTTGGAGGTCAGGGTCAGATGGATGGAGTGCCCGTCAGGGGTGGTGCGCTCGGTGGAAAAGCCCTTATGGTATTTCACGTCCCCTTCCCCGACCAGGGCGAATTGGCGGTTGTCGGCAAATTCACTGAAAATGGCGGTGTAGGACTTGTTGAACAGATTGGCCAGGACGTTCAGGCGGCCGCGATGGGCCATGCCCAGGACCAGGTCGGTGATGCCGGCGTTCGCGGCCCGGGTGACCAGATGATCCAGCACCGGCAGCAGGGTTTCCGCCCCCTCCAGGGAGAAGCGTTTCTGACCGAGGAATTTTTTATGCAGAAAGGTTTCAAACAGGGCGGCGGCAGACAGTTTCCAGAGGATCCGGGTTTTCTCCTCCCGACTGTAGCTGGGACGGTTGCGGACCGGTTCCATGCGGTCCTTGAGCCACTGGCGCTCAGCCGGATGCTGGATGTGCATGAACTCAACCCCGATGGAGCGGCAATAGGTCTGTTGCAGAATTTCGATAATTTCCGCCAGGGTGCCGCCCGACTGCACAAAGTTGCGGGTTGAAAAATAGCGGTTGAGGTCCTCTGTCTCCAGCTCGAAGGCGTTCAGATCCAGCAGGGGATGGGACAGGGGACAGACGGA
The DNA here is from genome assembly GCA_037387645.1 of Desulfuromonadaceae bacterium. GTDB lineage: Bacteria > Desulfobacterota > Desulfuromonadia > Desulfuromonadales > Trichloromonadaceae > Trichloromonas. The sequence continues at coordinate 872 of JARRKW010000510.1, read as the reverse complement.
CAGGGGGTCGGTACAGGCCAGCAGATGACCGATATCGCGGTAGCGATATATCAGGGATTGCACCGCCGCGTGCTTGAAGGTGATTTCGGCCGCGACGGTTTCCGCCTGTTGCTGGCTGCCGAGGCTGAAACCGGCAAAATAGTTTTGCCAGGAGCAGGGTACGCTTTCCGGTTGCCGTTGCCATTGCCGATACAGGGACTCAATGCATTGGGGGCTGATATTGGCTTCAAAGTGCACGGCTAAAGGTTCTTTCACGGATTGGCGAGCAAGGAGGCCGGGCCTGAACCGCTTGTCTCGGATGGATCATGCCGTCCCCGCCGGCAGTTGATCGGAACTCAGCGGTTCGCACCCCGTCCCCATGTTGCGCCGGGCTTGATCCGATGCCCACTTGACGGTTTTGCCGCCAGGCCCCATGGATAAAGCGGGCTAGGCGGCGAACCGGGTGGATTTTTCCTGGGCGTTTTCCACCCGGATGGGAACCGGACTGTGCAGGACCGAATCGGGTAGATGAGCGGAGAGCTCGAAGCTTCCCTCGCGCCACTTCAGGGCATCGGCCAGGGCGATAAGAATCAGCTGGGTCAGGGCGGTTTCCAGGGAGTTGCGTTCGAAGACCTTTTCGGCGATCAGGTCGGCGGAAAAGTGGACACCCTGCCGGCGGCTCTCTTCGAGCAGGTCCTGCAATCGCTGCAAGTCGATACAGCCGATTCCGCTGAGAAATTCGCCGATGCGCTCGCCGGGTTGACTGGAGTTGACGAAAATGATCGCTCCGTTGTTGAAATAAAAGGTTTTGGTTATATTGCCCTGGGCCACTTTTAAAATACCGGTTTTTGCTCGAGCCTCGATTCCGGTGACGATTTCCTGTAGAGGCATGA
>JARRKW010000509.1:0-2001 GCA_037387645.1 Desulfuromonadaceae bacterium | reverse complement strand
CCGAGCGGGCCGAGGCGGAAAAGTTGGTGGCCATCGGCGATCCCATCACCTTTGCCGTCGGTCTGGAACGATTGCAGGGCGAACGGGTGATTTCCCGCGCTTTTGACGATAAGATGGGAGCTTTCGTGGTGGCCCGCGTGTTGCAGGAAGTGCGGCGGCGCGGCACGCCGCCGGTCGATCTGTCCGTCGTCACCACCGTCCAGGAAGAGGTGGGACTGCGGGGCGGCACCACCAGCGCCTACGGTGTCAATCCCGATGTGGCCATTGCCGTGGATGTGGGTTTTGCCACCGATTATCCGGAAATGGATAAAAAAGAGATCGGAGAATTCAAGATCGGCAAGGGACCGATCATTGCCCGGGGGGCGAACGTCAATCCGGTTCTGTTCGAGTTGCTGACCAGCACCGCCCGGGAAGAGAATATCCCTTTTCAGATCATGGGAGCACCGCGAGGCACCGGGACCGACGCCAACGTCATGCAGCTTGCCCGGGGCGGGTCGGCCGCTGCCCTGGTCAGCGTCCCCCTGCGTTACATGCATACTCCGGTGGAAATGTTGTCCCTTGACGACCTGGAAAACACCGTCAATTTGCTGACTGCCCTGGTTTATCGGATCAGTTCCGTTGGTCAATTCATCCCGAACTGAAGCGAACGGGAGGCACCTGATTCCTGCCGCTGTCAACAGAGTGAGCCGGATCTCCATGCAGGCTGCCGCTTGAAAAAACGGCAGCCTGCATGTTTTCAGGATACTGGTGTTTTTATCTTGACGCGCTGGCTGTTGTTTGGCTAAAATTTCCGATTAATATTTTTCTTACTCATCCTTATTCATACTCCCTGGAAAGGAGCTGGCAATGCTGGATTCCGAGATTCGTGAAGGTCTGACCTTCGATGATGTCTTACTCATACCCGCCCATTCGGCGGTACTGCCCAAAGAAGTTGACCTCACGACTCACCTGACTTCCAAAATCAAGCTCAACATCCCCCTGCTTTCCGCCGCCATGGACACCGTAACCGAAAATCGCACCGCCATCTGCATGGCGCGGGAAGGCGGGCTCGGCATTTTACATAAAAATATGTCGCCGGCCATGCAGGCCCTGGAGGTCGATCAGGTAAAGAAATCCGAGAGTGGCATGATTGTCGATCCCATCACCATGGAGCCGGAACAGAAAATCTATGAGGCCCTGGAGCTGATGGAGAAATATCGCATATCCGGGGTTCCCATCACCAAAGACAAGAAACTGGTGGGGATTCTGACCAATCGTGACCTGCGCTTTGAAACCAAGCTGGATCAGCCCATTGCCAATGTCATGACCAAGGACAATCTGGTTACGGTGGCGCCCGGGACGACCCTGGAGGAAGCCAAGCAGCATCTGCATCGGCATCGCATTGAAAAGTTGCTGGTGGTCGATGACAAGAACAACCTGCAGGGGCTGATTACCATCAAGGACATCGAAAAGGTTCGGAAATATCCCAATGCCTGCAAGGATGAGTTCGGTCGGCTGCGGGTCGGCGCGGCCATCGGTATCGGTGATGACCGTGAAGAGCGGCTCGAAGCGCTGGTTCGCTCCGGGGTTGACCTCATTGTGATCGATACCGCCCATGGTCATTCCCAGGGCGTGCTTGATACCGTGATCGACATCCGACGGGCTTATCCCGAGCTGCAATTGATGGCCGGCAATATCGCCACCGCCGATGCGGCCAAGGCGCTGATTAAGGCCGGAGTCGATGCCGTCAAGGTCGGCATCGGTCCCGGTTCCATCTGTACCACCCGAGTCATTGCCGGGGTCGGCGTGCCCCAGATCAGCGCCATTGCCGATGTAGCCTCGGTTACCCGCAAAGCCGGCATCCCCCTCATCGCCGACGGCGGCATCAAGTACTCCGGTGAATTGCCCAAAGCCATCGCCGCCGGCGCCGATGTCATCATGATCGGTTCGCTCTTTGCCGGGACCGACGAATCCCCCGGGGAAACCATCCTCTATCAGGGCCGCACCTATAAATCCTATCGC
>JARRKW010000508.1:0-2019 GCA_037387645.1 Desulfuromonadaceae bacterium | reverse complement strand
CGCGGCATGGATATGTTCGACTGCGTGATCCCCACCCGCTATGCCCGCAGCGCCACCCTGTTCACCAGCCGCGGCAAGCTGCGCCTGACCCACCGGCGCTACCGGCGGGATTTCTATCCCGTGGATACCTCCTGCAGCTGTTACTGTTGCCGCAATTTCACCCGGGCCTATCTGCATCATCTGTTCAATGCCAACGAAATCCTCTCGGCGATTCTGGCGGCGGTGCATAACGTGCATTTTTATCTGGATATGATGGAACAGGCGCGGCGCGCCATTGAGGAGGGACAGTTCAAAGGGTTCAAGGAGGAATTTCTCGGTCGCTACGGTTTTTTCGAGCAGGAAAATGCCGAGGGCTGACGGACGGAACTGACAGGGGAAGAGCATGACCGACAAAACTGCGGAGCTGGTGCTGGATGCCGATCTGGTCCGACGTTTGCGGGCGGCCCTGACCGCTTCGGCCACGGAACTGTTTCAGCTGGTGCAGGATCCCGCTCCAGAAGTGTTGCGAAGCCTGCTGAAAAATCCCCAGCTGTATGACGATCACCTGCTGGCCCTGCTCAAGCGCCGGGATCTGAGCGAAGATCTGCTCAAGGCCATATCCCAGCTCCACCGTGCCCAGGCGGGTCACCGCATCAAGGTCGCCCTGGCGAAAAATCCCAATACGCCCGGGCCGCTGCTGCAATCGTTGCTGCCTCAGCTCTATCTGTTCGAACTGCTCGAAGTTTGTTTTCTCCCCGGCGTGACTCCGGACCAGAAGGTGGCGGCCGAGCGGGTGATGTTGCAGCGGCTGCCCACCACGCCCCTGGGCAACAAAATGACCCTGGCCCGCCGCGGGACCCCGACCCTGGTGGATGCCCTCCTTAAAGAAGGGGATATCCGGCTGATGGAGCCCTGTTTGCAGAATCCCCGGCTGCGCGAGCTTTCCATCCAGCAGTTTCTGAACGGGCCTACGGCGTCGGCCGATACCATATCGGCCATTGCCCGGCACGGGCGTTGGAATCAGCGCCCGAATATCAAGCTGGCCATTCTCAAAAACCGCAAAACCCCGGCCATCTGGTTTACTCTCTACCTGCCGCAGTTGCGCACCGATCAACTGCAGGAACTGCTCGCGTCCCGCCGGTTGTCGCCGCAACAGAAACAGTTGGTGAAAAATGATCTGAAACGGCGTGGCCTGGGATGACGGGGGTGGGGCCTGATCATGGGGCTTCGGTAACAGGTTGTTTGCCGGCGCTGTTCTAACGTTTGTTTGTTCAGAGGATTCTGATGCTGTCCCAGCCCAGCGCAGCCTTGTCGCAGTTGGAGTTTGTTCAGGTTTTTCTCACCCTGGAATTCACCGAACCCTATGGGCTGCGCTTCGAACAGCTGCTGCGGTTGCGGCGCAATCTCAGGCAGACGGCCGCCGGCGAGCTGCTGGATCGTCGGGCCTTTGCCGCGCTGTTCGAGCCGGAGGTTGCCACCGACCCCTATGCGCGCCGCCGCCATCAGCGGCCGGGGCCGCCCTTTGTCATTCACCCTCCCGTTACCTTCCCTCCCATGTTGTCCGCTTCCGACCGGGTGGAATTGCCGGTGGTTCTGTTCGGTCCGGGGATCCCTTTGCTGCCGGATTTCTGTCGAGTTTTTCAGGAGCTGGGTGCTCGTGGCTTCCATCGGGGGGAGGGGCGTTTTACGCTGGTGGAGGTGGCGGCCCGGGATCTTGCCGGCAACCGCATGCCCATCCATTTTTCGAACGAGGGGCGGCCTGCGCCCCTGCCGGTGAGCCATGCCGGTTGGTTTCTGGATCAATTCACTGCGGCTTCCGCCGTTGAGCTCCGTCTGCAAACGCCGGCGCGTCTGCTCAGCGGCGGCCGCCCCCTGTTCCGTCCCCGCTTTCAGACCCTTTTTCCCTTTCTGCTGCGGCGGGTCAGTTCCATGGCCGCCGCCTATGGCGCGGTGGAGTTGATCGATGATCCCGGCCTGTTTCTGGCGGCCAGTGAAGCCGTCGTGGAACGGGAGAACCGCTTGGCCTGGCGGGACTGGCGC
>JARRKW010000507.1:0-2026 GCA_037387645.1 Desulfuromonadaceae bacterium | reverse complement strand
ATTCTGCCTCTGGCCCTCTACTTTCTGAAAAACTGCGCCAGTCGCTGGGATGCCGAGTGGGAAATAACCGATGAGGCTCTGGCCGGGCTTTTTGCCTATCCCTGGCCGGGGAACATACGCGAATTGAAGAATACCATTCGGCGGGCCTGCATTCTGGCCACCGAGCCGGTTATCACCGCTGATTTGCTGCCCTTTGAGGTGCCGAAAATGCCGTTGCCGGTGCGGGGGAATGGCGGTCAGGACATGGCCCCGGTGCCCCTGTGGGTGGTGGAACGGGATCATATCAGCCGGGTTTTGGGGCAGGTTCAGGGGAATAAAAGCAAGGCGGCCCGCATTTTGGAAATCGATCGGAAAACCCTTTACACCAAGTTGGAGCGTTACCAGCTTGAATCCTGAGACGCAGTTGTTTCAATCTCCCGGGCTGTGCAGACATGCGGATACGGAGTTCTATTTACGATACCCGCCTTTGCGGCAATTCTCCACGCGCCAAACCGAGCAAGCATTCTCTCCTGAAAATTTATCCCTGTTTCCTGTAGGCGGAGGCCCGCGTTGACTGTGGCCGAACTGCTCAGGGAGCTGCGCGCGGCGGGGTTGTGTCCTCCCCGAGTGCTGACCCTGTCGCTGACCGACCACTGCAATCTCAGTTGTCGGCATTGCTGGGTCGATGCCCAGCCCCGGACGCAGCCCCTCTGGGCGCCTGTCGAGGCCGTGGCGCGCCTGATCGAAGAATTCGCCGCGTTGGGCGGGGAGGGCATTCGCCTGACCGGTGGTGAACCGTTGCTGCATTCCCATTGGCATGAGTTCATGTCCCTCGCCCGTGACCTGGGGCTGTCCCGGATCGAATTGCAGACCAATGGGCTGCTGTTGGGAGAGGCCGAGATCGCGGCGTTGCTTCCCTGCGACGGGCCGGAACTGTCCTTGCGCATCAGTTTGGATGGGGCCTGCGCCGAGAGCCATGACCGGGTACGGGGGGCGGGGTCTTTTACGGGTGCCATGGCTGCTATCCGGCGGTTGGCGGCAGCGGGATTGGCGCCGAGGATTGTCCTGGCTTTTACCGAAATGGCCCATAACCTGGAGGAGTTTCCCGCTCTGCTGACATTGGCCGCGGAGCTTGGGATCGGTTCTGTGATCAGCGGCACCCTGGTAAGGGGTGGCCGGGGGGCTGCCGGGGGTGGGGTCATTCCGCCCGCCGCCGAACAGTTCTTGGCTCTCTTGGAGCGTTATCGTCAGGATGTCCGTTTTCGGGACAACTATGCCGCCCTCGGGACCATGGCGCCCCTGGAGTGGTGGCTGAATGATTGTTCTGCCCCTCCCTGTTCTTCCTTGGGGGAAAATCCCTACATCACTCCCCTGGGATTGTTGTATCCCTGTATGCTGCTGCAGCATAGGGATTATGCCGTCTCCGGTCTTTTTCAGCGTTCGCTGGCGGAAGCCTATCGGGCGGGCCTGGAACGCTGGTCCACTTTGCGGCAATGGGCTCAGGGTCGCGCCGAAGCCCTGGTCGATTGTCGACAATGTGCACAAAAAGCTGTTTGTGCCGGCGGTTGTATCGGGCGCAGTTGCGGTAGTGGGGGCGATCTGCATTCCGTGGATGATCGCTGCCGTTTGCGGCGTCTGATCGGCGAACAGCCCCGCTTTGGCTAAAAATACCGATTTATTCATTACTTTTGTGATTTTTGCGTAGAATTAAAAACAGCGGTTTGAATTGGGGATGGGGAAAAAGATCGCAGTGTGGAAAAATTCCATACCAAAATTTGGGGCAACCTCTGGGGGTTTTGGCCTATATTGTTTCAATAATCCCCATTTTTGTTTTAAAAAGGCCCCCTGGGGAAAAATGTAAAGCCCCAAATCTCGGTATTTTAAACCGATGTTTTGATTGGCACTTAAATTGCTCTATAGGAACGCGACTGAAGCGGGGGACTCGTTTCTCTTGTTTTGGTCGATTATGCAGGGGGCTGCATATGTGTAACAAGGTTTAGGTGGGTCTGGTTGTTTTGGTTAGTGTCGGAAACGGTTATAGTGATCG
>JARRKW010000506.1:0-2817 GCA_037387645.1 Desulfuromonadaceae bacterium | reverse complement strand
AGCGCAGGGCCAAAGGAATCTCTTCGGCCATCTCCACATTTCCCCGCAAATGAATGCGGCAGCCATCAAGGGTTACCCCGTGCAGATCGGTCAGGCCGAGCAGGGCCTGTTCGCGATTGGCATAAGCCTGCTGCTTGTTTTCATACTCACGTAAGGTCGCGGGGGATGGATTGAGCACCAGGGTGCCCAGGGTGCCGTCGACAATGACCGAAACATTGCTGGGCAGTCTGGCACTGACGGTCTCCAGACCGACCACCGCCGGTATCCCCATGGATCGGGCCAGAATCGCCGTGTGGGAATTCTTTCCGCCCAGATCGGTAACGAAAGCGATGATTTTCTTTTTATCCATCTGCATGGTGTCTGCCGGAGACAGGTCATGAGCCACCACAACCACCTGTCCGGCGACAGTCGCCACCGATTCCTGATCCTGGCCTTTGATGTTGCGCAGCAGCCGCTCACCGATGGAATCGATATCCGAACTGCGTTCCCGCAGATAATCGTCTTCGATCGACTGAAACACATCCCTGAATTTCTGCAACGTCCGGCTCAGCGCCCCCTCGGCGTTGAGAAATTCCTCGCGAATCTGGGAGATCGTCCCCTCGACCAACATGTGGTCATCGAGGATCATCAAATGCGTATCGATAATATAGAGATGCTCAGCCAATTCACGGTTGGTAACCGCCGAACGCACCTCTTCCAGCTGTTGTTTTGATTGGGCAACCGCCTGCACAAAGGAATCTACCTGACTCTCGACCTCGGCAGCCGAAATGCGCCTTTCCACTGCCGCAATACGTTTGCGATCAAGTGAATAGGTCTTGCCGATGACAATTCCCGGCGAAGCGGCAATGCCAATCAAAAGCGTATCCTGAGGAATATCAATCTTCTCCGAAACCATTTTCAATCAACTCAGTAATGGCGATCATCGCCTGTTCCATTTCCGCACCGGTAACTTCCACTTCGATCTGCGATCCTTTGGGCGCCGCAAGCATCAGGATACCCATGATGCTTTTTCCGTTTACGACCACTCCATCTTTAATCACGGTGACATCGGCATGATACCGATTCGCTGTCTGTACCAACTGCGCTGCAGCCCGGGCATGCAGACCAAGCCGATTTACTATGGTGAACTGTTTTTTCATTCGCTGCCTCAATTCATAACTTAAACGGAAACTGACGGCCAGAATCTAACGTGAAAAAAGTAACACCACCGCCGCCAGACAAAGCAGGATCATCAGATTGGAAACGCCGATACGTCCCAACCAACCCAATATCACAATCACCGGGATGGTTGCCATCCCCCAGCCGCACCAAAGTCCTTCCCCATGCAGACACTGCACGACCAGAAAGGCGCTCAGTCCGCCCAGAAGGATAACAGTTCCTTCTTTGCAGCGGATCGCCAGATCAGGCAACCGCAAACGCTGGATCCGGGTATTGACATCCAGACCCAAGACATAACCACCATAGAGGCCCGCAACCCTGCAAAACAGATGGGGTATATTGAACAGCAAAAGAAAAAGCAGTGGTGCCCACCATTGCCCGATGATGGCAAAAAACAGGGCGATGGCGGCGGTAAGCGGTCGCATTCCGCTCCAGAAAAAAGCATCTCCCATGGCGGCATAGGGCGCCATAATCATGGCTTTGAACTCGGCGGCATCCATTATCTCAGGCGTTTGCAGGCTGCGCTCTTCTTCCAGCCTCAGGGTCGTTCCAAGGATGGGGCTGGCCAAAAATGGATGCGTATTGAAATAGACCAGATGGCGCTCGCAGGCCCGATTCAATTCCTCTCCCCGATAAAACTGAACTGATCCGGGTCATGAGCACAGGGGCCAGTTGATAAACCAGCAGCGAACCGAAAGAAACAATTACCAGATAGGTCGCCAGCGAAGCCATGGCAAACCCGAAAAGCCCCATTAGATGAAACCGTTCAAGGACGTCATGGCGACCGGCGCGCAGGGCGGATGCCGCCCTATCCAAAAGCCGTTCATTCCCTTTACGGGCCAACCGATCAAACAGCTGACCAACTTTCCCCAGGGGCATGCTGACAAGCAGGCTGAGCAGAACCATGGGAAGGCCTCCCCAACCGATCCAGCGTCCCATAATAACCGCCAGACCTGTCCCGGCAACGGCAATCTGGGTATCATCCGGCGGGATGGAGGCACCGACCGGCAACCGCCCCAACCATAGCAACTCCATCAGGATGCCGACCTGCATCCCGGTCTGAAAATCATCCAAAAGGAAACCTGTTGCCGAAGCGGCGACCAAAGGACGCGAAAACAGGGTTTGACCGGCGGCCGTGCGATCAAGTCCGGCCAGAATGGAAACGCCTCCGGCAAGCAGATAGTTGGCGACAAAAGACATCTAACCGCCAATCAACGAAAGAAATTTTTTCCAATCCTGGGCACGATCCGAGGGAATGCACTGGGACACGATCCGAATTCCCTCCGCTTCAAGCTCTTTAAAATACAGAACATCCTCCGGCGCCAAAGCAATGGTGCAGGTCACCCGTTGTTTCCCTTCTCCGCCATGCATGTTGCCGATATTCACCGTGCTGAACTTTACTCCAAGGCGGTGTATTTTCAAGATATCCAGCGAGTTGGCCAAAAGCAGCAAAACATTATTCTGCGCCAATCCCTCGGACAAAAGGGCCACGGCGGCTCTCTCCACTGTATCGATAATGACCCGGATAGCCCGTGGAACCGCCGATATCATGAAGGCTTTTTGCAACGGGGTACCAGCGATTTTATCATTAGCTACCACGATACAGTCTGCCTTGACATGCGGCACCCAGGACTCCAGGACCTGACCATGGATCAGACG
>JARRKW010000505.1:858-4119 GCA_037387645.1 Desulfuromonadaceae bacterium | reverse complement strand
ATCCCCTGCAACGCGTCCAAAATATGGCGCATTATAGAAAAAGCCCTCAATCACAGGATCGAGGGCCTTTTGTGTTTTACTGAGGGTGCGATATTTACCAGCCCTGTGAGAAAAATGGGCCGGATGTCCGGAGGTCAAATCCAACCCCAGAAGATCAAGGGGAATGCAGGTTGTAGCGCTCCAGGACCTCGACATCCGTCAGGGCACGGTTATAGATGACAACCTCATCCATCATGCCGTCAAAGAAATAGGTATTGTAACGCGCCCCGATAGTCACCGGGGAAGTATTCACCAGGGTCTCGGTCGTAGCAGCTTTGCTCCCGGACAAACTGCCATCAATGTAGATCCTGAGTTCGCTGCCGTCATACGTCGCCACAAGATGATGCCAGCTGCCGATGGGGACGGTACCCGTACTATTCAAGGTGGCATCCCCCCATCGCATAGTGATCCTGCCATAGGTGCCGTAATCCGTTAATTGATAGGTGCTCGAACTCCCCTTGGTCACATACGCCTGGTAGTTTTTGTTGGAGTTCTTGTAGGCCCAGACTTCAATGGTCCCGGCATTGGTCAGATCAAGACTGTCACTATCCGGTATCTGGACATAATCGTCGACCCCGTCGAAGCTCAGTCCCTCGCCGGAGATGCCTGCCGTCCGGACGGCTCTTATAATGGCGCCGTCATTGAGATTAATCGTCTCATCAAGCACGGCAGTCCCGCTCCCCTCCTCAAATTTCCAATAGCCGACAGCGCCGGAGAGAATGGTATCGTCTGTGACGATGACCGTGCTGTCGAACAGCGGAGCTCCCGTTGCCACATCCGGCCCGTCCGAGGCATAGAAACAGTAATTGAGGGTGCGGTCGTTGCCATGGGCAAGGGCCAGGGTGGCCGTATAGAGCTTGCCGTCGGTATAGTCGGTGTCACCCGCGTCAGCTTCGGTCAGGGCGTACTTCTCATCGGCATCGTAGCTGCCACTGTTATCCTCGTCCACCCAGACCTGAATGGCGGCAGGGGCATCATTGTCCGTATCGGCATAATTGATTCTGAAGACGAAATCGCTGCCACCGACGGCAGCATCCGGATCCACACCATTATCGACATAACCGGTCTCCCCGGTCCAGGCCAGGGTCGGGGCGGCATTCGATCCGGAAATAACATTGACTACGCTGTCGGATACGGGATCGCCAATCGCATCATCGGTTCCGTCCGAGGCGTAGAAGAGATAATTCAGATTGCCGTCTCCGGCAAAGTCCAATGGCAGCATCAGGCTGTAGAGTTTGCCGTCCGTCAGGTCCGTATCGCCGGAGTCCAGCGCTGTCAGGTCATACTTCTCCCCAGCCTCGTAGGTGCCACTGTCATCCTGATCCACCCAGACCTGGATGGCAGTTGGAGCCGTATTATCGATATCGGCATAGCTGATCCTGAATTCAAAGCTGTTACCGCTGGTGGCGCTGCCGGGATAGACGCCACCGGGGGTGAAGAGGGTTTCCCCGGTCCAGGCCAGGACCGGAACATTGTTGCTGACCGTGATCTGGCTGTCCGTCGTCGGAGCATCCGTGGCGTAAACCGTGCCGTCCGTTGCAACGAAATGATAATTGAGGATGCCATCTCCTGCATACAGAACCGATTTGGTGAGGGAATAGAGCTTGCCGTCGGTATAATCGGTGTCGGCCGGGTCAACTTCGGTCAGGTTGAATCTTTCAGCGGCCGCATAGGAGTCACTGTCATCTGTATCAATCCATACCTGGATAATGGACGGGACGTCATTGTTCGCATCCGTATAGTTGATCCTGAATTCGAAGTCCGTCCCACCCGCACCGCTATCCGGGGATACGCCGTCGGTTTCATAACCAGCTTCTCCGGTCCAGGCCAGGGTCGGCGCATCGTTGATGACGCTCAACTGGCGGTCCGTCGTCGGATTTCCGGTGGCAGCGTCGCTGCCATCCGAGGCCGCGAAACGACCAGGTCATGTTTTTCACCGGACGCATAGGAACCATCATAATTATCATCGATCCATACCTGCATCAGGGTCGGGGCGTTATTGTCGCTATCCGTATAATCGATTCTGAATTCGAAGGCAGTCCCGCTGGCGGCACTGTCGGGATCGATGCCGTCGCCGGTATAGCCGGCTTCCCCGGTCCAGGCCAGGGAAGGCGCGTTATTGCTGGAAACCACCGGGGTGCCCTTGAATTGAAACTCAAAGGCAACATCTGCACTTTCAGGGCCGGGATGCCAGGCATCGATCCTGATGTATCGCGTGGTTTCCGTAGCGGGGAGGGTGTATTCATACCACTGGCTCGCCCCGCCAACACTGAACGATTGAATATACTTGTAGGCCAGTCCGTCCTTGGACGTATATATCCGCCAGCTGCGGGTATAGGAGGGGCCGCCGTAAATCCTGACCGCCGTGACCTCATACAGGTCCCCCCCTGAATCCAGCAGGCATGTCGTATAGTGGTTCGGCCCGCCCGCGGAAAAAGCATTACCGGTCTCAATATTGCCGTCAATCAGATTGCTCGAACTGCTTAAGTAGAAGGAGTCAACCACCGCATCCGGCGTTTCCCACATTGCCGCGCCGGCGGTGGTGAAGGACCACAGGGTCGGCGAGAGGGGATTACCCGCCAGGTCAGCAACCTGAACCGTAACCGTTAGAACTTCGCCGCTGCCGAAGAAGAGATCGGGCTTGACGGTGACCCGGTAGGACGATGGGCTTCCTGTATGCGAAACCACAGCAGCATCCTCATCGGTATAGATCTTGGCATAACCGAGGCTTCCTGAAATCTGCAGCGAGAAGGTTGTCCAGTCGATCCCGCTTTCACCATCGGTAAGCAGAAAGCTCAGATCCCCGTTCAGCGCGACAGCGGACGCGCCATTGGCCGGGTTGCAACCGGTAAGTGACGGGGGAACGGCATCTCCGGCAATAACGGTCGCTGTGGTGCCCATGGGGTTCCCCGAGGCATCATAAATGGAGGCTGCGGAGGCCGCTGCGAGGGTATCCACACCCAGGTCGGCGCTCGCATCGAGCGGTGAGCTCAGGGTCAAGGTGGCCACGGCAGCGCCGGCCACATGATCAACAGCGATAATCGTCCGCCCGTTGTCGCTGTCGCTCAGAGAGAAAGCTGCCGCGCTCAGGTCGCCTGTCCCATCGTTCTCACGGTAAACCGCCTCCGAGAAACTGACGATCAGGTCATCGCTACCGACTTCTCCGTAGACAAAGCTGATCCTTGGCGGATACATATCGCTGTAAGCGCGGGCATAAGCATA
>JARRKW010000505.1:0-780 GCA_037387645.1 Desulfuromonadaceae bacterium | reverse complement strand
GTTGCAGATGCCGTTTTTAGCGATAGTGCCGGGGCCGGGGGCGATGAATCGGGTCGTTCCACCACTGCTTTCCGGCAGGGTCGGAGAGCTGTTGCTCGGGGTATATTTGAAGTCAATCGCGGGCACCTTGTCGGTCGTTCCGACCGTGCTGATCAATTCACCGTGGCGGACCATGCGCGGCGAAGGCGAACCGTGGACATTGTGGCAGGCGGTACAGCTGGTGAGGCTATCCCCAATGCCGTCCCAGTCCGAGTCCCAGTCACTGGCGGGACGCATACTCAGCAGATGGTACCAGTGAGAATTCCTCGGGGTGGAGCTGCGGAAATTTGTCCTATAATCTGCCTCGGTCAGATAGGGTCCCGAATCATGACATGAGAAACAGAGTTGGAAATCGTCCGTAGCCTGTCCCGACCGTGGGATGTCCATGGCATATTTGAGCCGATAGCCGAGCTGGTAATTGTCGCTGGCGGCAGCGTAGGTCCGCTGCTCACCGTCAATATGGGCCAATGCATAATCATGGCAACCTGAACACTCGACCTGGGCGGCCGGGGCGGTCGAGGCCGGATAAATGCCGTTTTGCAGGCCGTGACCGGTTTTGTAATAGCCCCAACCGGTACCGTAGCTGGTGCCGCCGTCCTCGTCCCCGGCGATGTTCGGCGCGGCGATACCACCGATGACCGAGGGGGCCTCGTCATGACAGCTGACGCACCATTTTTCCTTGCCGGCGATAAGGGTCGCGCTCTCGCTGCCGTCGTAGGCGCCGCTGTCCCAGATCTGTTT
>JARRKW010000504.1:0-2036 GCA_037387645.1 Desulfuromonadaceae bacterium | reverse complement strand
CCGGAAGAATAGCTTGGCACAAGGAGGATACCATGACCGCCACCTCTGAATCGATCCGCTGGTTCGAAACCCTTGGCAACACCGACGTTCCTCTGGTCGGTGGCAAGAACGCCTCTTTGGGCGAACTGATCGGTTCCCTCAAGAAGGAAGGGGTGCGGGTGCCCGATGGGTTCGCCACCACGGCGGCCGCCTATCGGCGTTATCTCGCCGAGACCCATTTGGAGGAAAAAATTCGCGGGCATCTCGACCGTTACCGCCAGGGCGAGAAATCCCTGCACCAGACCGGGGAGGCCATCCGCCGCCTGGTCCGGCGGGGCGCCTGGCCCGAGGAGATCGCCCGGGCCATCCGCGAGGCCTATGGCGAGCTCTGTCGGCGCTACGGCGTGGAAGAGGTGGACGTCGCCGTGCGCAGCAGCGCCACCGCCGAGGATCTGCCCGACGCCAGTTTCGCCGGTCAGCAGGAGACCTTCCTCAACATCAGCGGCGAGGAGGAACTGCTCGATGCCTGCCGCAACTGCTATGCCTCCCTCTTTACCGACCGGGCCATCAGTTATCGGGAGAACAAGGGCTTCGATCACATGCAGGTGGCGCTGTCGGTGGGGGTGCAGAAGATGGTGCGTTCCGACCGGGCCGGTGCCGGGGTGATGTTTTCCATCGACACCGACACCGGTTTCCCCCGGGTGGTGGTCATCGATGCCGCCTGGGGGTTGGGGGAAAACGTGGTGCAGGGGACGGTGACCCCGGACAACTACACGGTCTTCAAACCGCTGCTCGCCGAGGACCGCTATCGGCCGATTCTGCAGAAAAAGCTCGGGGCCAAGGAAAAGAAAATGGTCTACGCCCGGGGCGCCGGTCATACCGTTCGCAACAGCGACACCTCGGCCCGGGAACGGCACGCCTTCGTGCTGACCGATGCCGAGATTCTGCAACTGGCCCGCTGGGCGGTGGCCATCGAGCAGCACTACGGCCGGCCCATGGATATGGAGTGGGCCAAGGACGGCGACAGCGGTGAACTCTTCATCGTCCAGGCCCGTCCCGAAACGGTTCAGTCGCGCAAGGAGGCCGGGGTATTGCAGACCTACGCCCTCAAAGGGAAGGGGGAACTGCTGCTCACCGGCCTGGCCATCGGCGAGGCGATCAGCGTGGGGAAGGTGCAGGTGATCAAGAGCGCCAGCGAGATTGAGCGCTTCGAGGCGGGCAGTATTCTGGTGACCGGCATGACCGATCCCGACTGGGTGCCGATTCTGAAGAAGGCCGCCGGCATTGTCACCGATCATGGCGGCCGCACCTCCCACGCCGCCATCGTCAGTCGCGAGTTGGGGATCACCGCCGTCATCGGCACCGAGCACGGTACCCGCGAGCTCAAGGATGGCCAGGAGGTCACCCTCAGCTGCGCCGAGGGGGACCAGGGGAAGATCTATGCCGGTATCCTCGATTTCGCCGCGACGGAAGTCAATCTCGACGATCTGCCCGCCATCGAGACCCAGATCATGCTGAATATCGCCAGTCCGGCGGCGGCCTTTCGCTGGTGGCGGCTCCCCTGCCGGGGGATCGGCCTGGCGCGGATGGAATTTATCATCAACAGCCTGATCCAGGCCCACCCCATGGCCCTGCTCAAGTACGACGAACTGGAGGACAAGGAGGCGAAACGGCAGATCCGCGAACTGACCCGCGGTTACGCCAACCGGAGCGAATACTTTGTCGATCGCCTCTCTCAGGGGATCGCCACCATCGCCGCCAGTCAGTATCCCCATCCGGTCATTGTCCGCATGAGTGACTTCAAGACCAACGAATACGCCGATCTCATCGGCGGCCGCCAGTTCGAGTTTGCCGAGGAGAATCCCATGCTCGGCTTCCGCGGCGCCTCCCGTTATTACAGCGAGCACTATCGCGCCGGGTTCGCCCTGGAGTGCGCGGCCATCCGGCGGGTACGGGAAACCGTCGGTCTGACCAATGTGGTGGTGATGATCCCCTTCTGCCGGACGCTGCAGGAAGCCGACCGGGTGCTGGCGGTCATGGCGGAAGAGGGCCTGGTG
>JARRKW010000503.1:0-2036 GCA_037387645.1 Desulfuromonadaceae bacterium | reverse complement strand
GATGATCCGTACCTGCACCCAATGCCATGGCCGCAACTTTTCTCAAAAGCACCTGGAAAACACGGATTTGCTGCTCAAGGACGCCGATAGACTGGTGTCTCAGGGTATTGAAACCGTCGCCGACCTGTACCGGCGGGGTATTCTCCGGGCGGAGAAGGGACAGCCGAACTACCCGAATCTGGGTGTCTTGTACGAAGCCCGGACGCCCATCGAGCAAGACCTGTACCGCATGATCATCGACCAGCGCGGCGTTCTGGTTCACGGTGCATTTCATATGGACCCCTGTTACGTCACATGGGAGGGCCAGGCGGCATTGAAGCAGAGCCTGCTCGAAATCCGGCAGCTGTCCAAGGAGATGATCCGGCAGGCGGGTTCAAAAGAATAAGAGAATTTCTTTTAGGCATCTTTTTTACCCCATTGTTGCACAAGAATTTTTTAAGCGCATGATAAGCTGTGCTGCAAAATGGGCAAATCGATTTTGACCGCCTCCAATGCCGCCATGCGGTCGGCCATGAGGCCTGCTTCGGCTTCGATGCTCCCGTCGCCGTCCTGTCGCCGGGCATGTGCCGCCTGCATGGCCCCCTGGGTCGCGGCCACGGTTTCATCCAGACGGTCGCGGGTCCTGCGGGCAAAGCCGGCAAAGGAGAGGATCAGGTTCTGGAGCATGGACCAGCGGATGTTTTCCACGTTGCGCCGGACCAGCCCATCCAGGAGCTGGTCCATGGACTGCAAAACAGGCAGCGGATCGGTGTTCCTCATAATCCTACCGGCCATTACTCTCGGCAGGAGTCATCAGCCCAACCCGGGCGGTTAACAGGGGGACTCCATCCCCAAAAATTAGAAAAAATATAGCGCCGGATCCGTAAAAAGCAAGATAAAAGCCACCGCTGTCCAGGGCAATTGCAAGTAACTTTTGGCACGTAACGAGCTGTGCCGGTTGTCTCCATGTTCGAACTTAAGTGCTCAGGAACCCGTCAAGGTCTTTGGGCCGCCACGCCGGTGAGGCCGGTGCCGGGGGGGCCGGCCTCACCTCTTTCACTGCCTGATTACAAGCCTTGGCACCGCACCCTTGACCGCCCGTCAGCGATGGTGATCGCAGGTGGGGCTGAGCGCAGCGAAACCCAACATGGAACCATCCGTTTCCCCTATTCGCTCAAAATCCTTGGTTCGTAATTTCTACATGCGATTGCCCAGGCTGCCGACCGGTTAGCTATTGACTTGAAGTCGGAACATTGGCATATTATGTCGCTTAAAAAGTAATTACCTGTCTTACTTTTGGTGGACCCGTCTGGAGTCCTGATTTCCGTCCCTTCGGCGAACGCCGGAGTCCATAAGTTCCAAGATTACTGGGTAGTATCGGCGCTGCCTGATTCACCCGGCTTTCGCCGGAATGACGCTGGACACCCTCTTTTGAATTTTACAATGTTATCGATGGCATGACTTGCCGGTGGGTTGCCTGTATACAGGTTGTCTTCGCCGGTCATTGGGGATTTTTCGAAACCATTTTCCGCCAGAGCGGCACTGGGCCAGGGGTGTTTTGCAGTGAAGATGAAAATTTGCGCGTTAAATGTTGCAGCGTTCACCTATGTGATCCTGATGATGTTCCGCACGGCAATGGCGGGGGAAGTTTTGTTTCAGCCGCGCCTGGAAACCGGCACGATGTACTACGCTTTTGAATCGGAAGCAATGAACAATACCAATGTCTCAAAGCCTGTTCCCGGACAATTGGGATCCAACTTCACGCAAGAGGCATTTGCATACGAAGGATGCATGCCATTCATCGGTGCCGGAGCAACTTTTTTTATAAATAACTTTTTTCTGGATCTCTGCGGACAATATGCATGGGACGGACACGACACCGCCCCTATGAAGTACGCAGGATATAGCAGTGAGCCTAATGGTTTCATAGCTGTTAATACCAGCGATACGGCAAATTTCGACCGCAGCGATGCCGCGGTTTCCGCGGGTTATGCCTTCACGAGGCAGTTTAGCCTGTTTGCAGGCTACAAATGGGCCAGGACAACATTCGACACGAC
>JARRKW010000502.1:0-2046 GCA_037387645.1 Desulfuromonadaceae bacterium | reverse complement strand
AGAGCATCAGCGACATCCGCATCGGCAAAAGCGGATTGGTCTATATCCTCGGAGGACGCAGCGACCAGCGCGGCATTTATCAGTTGTCGCCGGATGGGCAACACGACGGCGACAATATTTTCGATGACGTCGACAGCGCCAGTCGACCTTTCATCGAAAATATTATCGATCAGGCCCTGGCCCTGCCCTTCCAGTCCGGCGATGCCCGCATTCCGACCTTTACCGCCCAATTCCCCTGGCGGGATCCGGATGATATCCGAACCAGAACCAAAACCGTGGTCGCCACCTATTTCGAACCCTGGGACTGGATTATTGTCGCCAGTTTCCACGACGCCGATTTCGCCGATTTTTTCAACCTGTTCAACTATGCCCTGTCCAAACAGAATCATGACTTCGTCGCCACCACCGCCATCATTGCCCTGCTCGCTCTGCTGCTGGGGATTCTGGTGGCCCGCGGCATCAGCCGTCCCCTGGAACAGGCCATCAGCGTTTTTCAGCAGGTCGGAAAGGGCAATCTCGACCAGATCATGAACATCGGCGGCTCCCGTGACATCCGTCAGCTCTGTTACGCCTTCAACCACATGGTGGAAAACCTCAAAAACATCACCGCCAACCGGGATGAACTCAATCACGAAATTGCCGAACGCCGCCAGATTGAAACCCATCTGCGCAGCACCCGACAACAGCTGGAAACCATTTTTGCGGCGGCGCCTCTGGCGATTACGGTCATGAACACCGAGGGGCTCATCACCCGCTGGAACCAGGCCGCCGAAGCCATGTTCGGCTGGCGGGAAGAAGAGGTCATCAACGAATTATGTCCCCTGATTCCTCCCAACCGGGAAGATATTTTTTTCGAGGCCATCGGTAAAATCCTCCAGGGGGAAGTCATACTCAGCGTTGAAATGAAACGCCGACGTAAAAACGGCACTCCCATCCATATCAAAAACTCGTCCGCTCCCATCTATGGTGAAGATGGAAAACCGATTGGCATCATTACAGTTTACGAGGATATCACCCGGCAAAATGAGATGGAAATCGAGCTGCGGGAAAGCGAGGCCCGCTTCCGCTCCATTTTCGAAAACACGGGAGCCGGCATGACCACCGTTGCTCCGGATGGACGTCTGCTGCAAGTCAACAAAGGTTTCTGCGACATGCTCGGCTACAGCCGCGAAGAGCTGCAAGGCATGTCCATTGAACAGGTCACCCATCCGGATCATCGCCAGGAAACCCTGGAGAATTACCAGATCACCCGGCCGGAAAAAATTTCCTATGAAAAACGCTATCTGCGCCGGGATGGTTCGGAATTCTGGGCGTATGTCAGCGCAACCTGGATCTACGACCAAAAACAGCAGCCGCTTTACGCCATTGCCCTGGTGCAAAACATCAGCGAACGCAAGACGGCCGAAACCAAACAGCAGCGGGAAGCCCGCATCAAGGAAGTCATCGCCTCAATTCTCGCCATTTCTCTCGACCCGATCCCCCTGCAAAACAAGTTGCAGCGGGCGTTGCTGGAGATTCTCTCCATCAACGAATTCGCCTTCCTGCAGAAAGGAGCCTTTTTCCTCTTTGATGAAAACCTGGGGCTGCTGACCATGGCGGCCCAGATAGGCCTGCCTCCGAGCGTGCAACAGCAATGCGCCACCATTGTTCCCGGTCATTGTCTATGTGGACGGGCCGCCAGTTCAAGGCATATTATCTATCCGGAAACCATCAAGGAGTCACACCATTTCGTTTGCGAGAGCATGTCGACCCATAGTCATCTGTGTATCCCCATCTGTTCCGGAAGCAAACTCCTGGGTGTGCTCAACATCTATCTGCCGAGCGGTCACTTCCACAATCTGGCCGAGCATTTTTATATCGACTCCGTAACCCGTACCCTGGCCGGCCTCGTCGAGCGTCACCAGTACGAAGAGAACCTGCGCCAAACCAAGGAGCAGGCCGAGTCGGCCAACCGGGCCAAAAGCGAGTTCCTGGCCAACATGAGCCATGAAATCCGCACCCCCATGAACGGCATTATCGGCATGACCGAACTCGTTCTGGATCATC
>JARRKW010000501.1:0-2046 GCA_037387645.1 Desulfuromonadaceae bacterium | reverse complement strand
GACGACTGATCGATGCCTTTCTGGATCGACTCAAAGAGCAGTTGGTGCCGTTGCCCTGCGGACGTTGGCAGCCGGTCGAAACCGACCTCAAAACCTGTCTGGATATCAAGCTCCATCCGGCCGGTCACATCTTCGGTTCCGTTTACGTCCAATGTCGAATTGCTCCTGCCGACTCGAAGGAAACCACCCATATTGTTTTTTCCGGTGACCTCGGGGCTCCCCATGCTCCGCTGCTGCCCGCTCCCCGTGCCCCCTATCGGGCCGATCTGCTGGTGCTGGAGAGCACCTATGGCGATCGGCTGCACGAGGGCCGCAGCATACGGCGGCAACGGTTCAGCAGCTGATTGAAAAGGCCTTGCGGGATCGCGGCGTGATTCTGATTCCGGCTTTTTCCATCGGCCGCACCCAGGAGCTGCTTTACGAATTCGAAGACATCATCCACCGAAACCGCAAGCGCTTTGCCGTCCGGGATCTGCCCTGGGAAGAGCTGGAAATCATCGTCGATTCCCCTCTGGCTGCGCGATTTACCGAGGTCTACCGGCAATTGCGTCCCTTCTGGGATGCCGAGGCCCAAAACCGGCTGACGTCAGGGCGGCACCCCCTTTCTTTCGAGCAGCTCACCACCATTGACAGCCACCAGGACCACCTGAACACGGTGGACTACCTGCAGAAAAAAGCCCGGCCCTGTGTGGTTATCGCCGCCGGGGGCATGTGCAGCGGGGGGCGGATCGTCAACTATCTCAAGGCCCTGCTCGGGGACTGTCGCACCGATGTGATTTTTGTCGGTTATCAGGCCGAAGGGACCCCGGGACGGGACATTCAACGGTATGGTCCGCAGGGTGGCTGGGTCCGTCTGGATGGCCGTCGCTATCCCATCCAGGCCGGTATTCATACCCTGGAAGGCTATTCGGCCCATGCCGACCAGAAGAATCTGCTCAATTTCATTCGCCGTATGCGGTATCGGCCGCAACGGGTTCGGCTGGTACATGGAGATGACCAGGCGAAAGCGGCATTGAAGGCGAAGATTGAAGCTTTGGATATGGGGATCGAAGTGGAGTTGCCGACCTGACGGTCCGGGGTTTGATAGCCATGGATGAAGAATGCAGCGAAGCGATCTGTCCATAAAGGGGCTTTGGTCCCGTTACCGTCATGTCAACTGGGCGCTGGCCGATCAGGCCATGGTCAGTGGCGTGAATTTTCTGACCGGGATTCTGTTTGCCCGTTACCTCGGCCTGGAAGAATATGGCCGCTTTACCCTGGCCTGGATGGCCGTGCTGTTCTGCAACAGCTTTCAGCAGGCCGGCATCATTGCCCCCATGATGAGTTTCGGGCCGAAACAGAAAGTCGAGGATGAGCCGGCCTATTACGGAGCGGTGGTGGTGCAGCAGTTGCTCTGGTCCGTCCTTTGCTTTTTTCTGCTCTGGGGCGGGGTCCGGCTCAGTGGTCTGGTCAAGCCCGAGTGGCATATTCAGCATTTGGGGCTGCCCCTTTCGACCGCCCTGCTGGCCTGGCAGTTGCAGGATTTCCTGCGGCGCTATTTTTTTGTGCGGGATCAGGGGGGGCTGGCATTTTTCAACGATGCCATCAGCTATCTCGGTCAGTTGACCCTGCTGGTGGTGCTGTTTAACTGGACAACCCTGGATACGGCCCGGGTGCTCTGGTTGATTGCGGGGACTTCGGCTCTGGCCGTGGTTGTAAGTGCAAGACATTTATGGGGAGGGAGCGTTTCCCGGGGAAGCCTGAGGAAGGTAACGGGCCGGCATTGGACGTTTTCAAAATGGTTGTTTAGTGCTGAAGCCATGAGGTGGTTGTCGGGTAATCTGTTTGTGGTCTGTTCCGGATATTATCTGGGTGCCGCTGTTGTGGGAGCATTGAAAGCTTCCCAGAATATTATGGGTGTGAGCCATATACTTTTCCAGGGGCTGGAGAATATCGTTCCGGCCAGAGCCAGCAGGATTGCTCATTCCGCAGGTTTAAAATCCATGTTTCGCTATCTGGGAAAGGTTTTCGTTTTCGGTGGCGCAGCGGTGGGGATGGTGGCTGTGG
>JARRKW010000500.1:0-2053 GCA_037387645.1 Desulfuromonadaceae bacterium | reverse complement strand
CACATACAGAAGGAATAGACCCCCCGCTTCGACTCCGGATCATTCCAGGACAGGGCGTATTCGGCGGTCGGCAACCGGGGGTGAAACAGCAGTCCGTATTGAATCCGATTGATCCATTCCGCCGCATGTTCCACCCTGACACCAACGGCAAAGGGTTTGGGTTCCAGCAGCACACCCGCCTCCAGCAGCATCCGGTAGGTGTCCCGGGCGCTGTGCCCTAGCGCCAGCACCAGCTGCTCGCAGTCAAACCGCGAGCCGTCGGCCAGCAGCCCGGCCACCACCCGCCCGCCCCGGGTCTCCAGACCGGTCAGGCAGGTGTTGAAACGAATATCGACGCCGAGGTTTTGCAGGCCCCGACGAAAATTGACCAGCATGTGCCGCAGACGATCGCTGCCGACATGGGGCTTGGCCTGAACCAGAATCTCCTCGGGCGCGCCGAAGTCGACCAGGGTCTGCAAAACCAGGCGAATCCAGGGACTGTTGAGGCGCGTGGTCAGCTTGCCGTCGGAAAAGGTTCCCGCGCCCCCTTCGCCGAACTGAACATTGCTGGACGGATCGAGCAACCCACGGTGCCAGAACCGCTCCACATCCCGAATCCGCTCTTCCACCGGCTTGCCGCGTTCCAGCAGGGTAACCTGCAGACCGTGCTGGGCCAGACGCAGAGCGGCGAACAGGCCGGCCGGTCCCATGCCCACCACCAGCACCCGTTGCGGCCGCACCTTGCGGGCCAACTCCGGCAGGGGCGTGGACACCACCGGTTCGAGGCGGGAGCTGCCGGCATGCCGCCGCAAAACCTCCGCTTCATCATCGAGCGAAAATTCCACCGTGTACATGCGCAAAACCCGAGGCTTTTTGCGGGCATCGATGCCACGCCGAACAATGCGCCAGGACCGAATGCGGGCAACGGACAGTCCCAGAATTTCGGCCAGTTTGACCGGTAACGCCGACTCCTCTTCATCCAGGTGCAAGGGGATTTCACGCAGACGTAAAGACATGCGGGCCTACTCCAGGGGAAACTGGATCTGGAGAACCGTCCCCTGGCCCGGAGCGCTTTCCACCGAAATCCGGCCGCCATAGGTTTTGACGATGCGCAAGGCGACGGAAAGGCCGAAACCGGTCCCCTTGTCTTTGGTGGTAAAAAACGGGTCGAACACCTGATTCAAATTTTCCTTGCTGATCCCCCCACCGGTATCGGCAATCGATACCTGAATGGCTTCGGCATTATGGGTTAAAGACAGCCGAAGCGAGCCGCCCTGCTGCATTTCGTATATGGCGTTGGCAATAATATTACTGAAGACCTGCCCGATTTCCGTCTCATCAGCCAGAATCGGCGGCGGTTCGGTGAGAAACTCCTTCTGCAGGACGATGCCATAGGCCGCAATCTGGTCGGCAAAGGAATCTGTGACCTGATCGAGGATTTTGTCCACCGCAACCATGTGCAGCTCATATTGGGGCCGTTTGCTGGTGGCCAGCAACCTGATCAGCAGGCCATCGATCCGGTCCACTTCCTTGAGGGTTTTGTCCACGTACCCCAACAGTTCGCTGTTGTTGGCCAGACCGTTTTTGATCAACTGCACAAACAGGCTGATGCTGTTGAGGGGATTGCGGATTTCATGGGCCAGGCCGGCGGAAAGATGCCCGAGGGCCGCCAGTTTTTCACCCTGGACGATTTCGGCATGGGCCTTTTCCAGATCCCGGGTCTTTTCGGCCACCCGCCGTTCCAGTTCCATATTCCATTCTTCGATTTCACGCAGCAGGCGTTCCCGCTCCTTGCGCAATTCGCGGTTATGCAGCTCGATGCTGCGGATACGCAGGACGTTTTCCAGCCGATCGATGAGATCCTGGTTGTTGAACGGTTTGAGAATGTAATCCGAGGCACCGGCTTTCATCAGTTCCACGGCAATCTCTTCATTGCCCTTGCCGGTAAACATCATGACATAGGTGTCGGGATAGGATTCGCGGATTTTCTTGAGGGTGGCCAGGCCGTCCATGGACGGCATCATGTAATCGAGCAGGGCCACGGCCGGACGCTCCCGCTCAATGAGCGCCATGC
>JARRKW010000499.1:0-2540 GCA_037387645.1 Desulfuromonadaceae bacterium | reverse complement strand
GGGGTGACCAGCCTTAACAGCCGGCGACGCCCCGCATGAACATGACAACGGGAGAGGGCGCGGCGGCCCCGGCTCGAAAAAACGACTCGATTACACCGGAGATGGCTGCATCAATTCAGAATGAGATTGGGCAACTCATCGGTATCATCCGCCCGCACCGGAAAATGCTCGACCAGCATTTCGCCGCAACGCTCGATGGCGCTGCAAAGGGCATCGGCGGTCTGTCCGCTGCGCATCCCCTCACTGATGGTCTGGACAATTTCATCCCAGTCCTGTTGGGCCACATGCTCATTGATCCCCTGATCGGCCAGCACGAAAACCCGCCGCTCAAACAGGGAAATAAGCAACAAAATACCGGTGCGATCCCGGGTCTGGTGCAGGCCCCGCTCCAGGAAGGAAACCAGGGCTTTTTCCTCCACTTCCGCGGCAATTTCATCCGGATGGATGATCCGCCGTTTCAGTCCCGGCAGGTTACGGATGAGACCCTTGAAAGGGAGATACAACAGCAGAAAAACGGGCAAAAACGCCCACACGGAAGAATGTCCAACGGCCCAGCTGACAAAGGTCGCGGTGGCCAGGGCAAAAAAACCGGCGCCGACAATTTCAGCACGGGGATAGTCGTACGATTCATCCACCACCATCGGCACAATTTCACCACTGGTGCGAGCTTCAACGGCGCGAACCGCCGCCTCGATACGTTCCTTTTCCGTATTGCTGAAAAGGGTTTCTGCGGTCATTCGGGACATGGGCAAACCTTTGTCAATATATGGAATTGTACGGGCAGTTTATGACAACTGTCCCGGTCTTGCCGGAATCGAAAGGGCTGGCACAGGGGCCTGCCCCTACAGCCAATGTTACCAACTGCCCGAGGAGCCACCGCCGCCAAACCCGCCGCCGCCGAAGCCACCGAAGCCGCCGCTGCTGAAACCGCCGCCGCCACCGAAGGGGGGCCCTCCGAACCAGAATCCTCCCCGCCGATAAGAGCGGCGACCGCCGCGCAACAGCATCAGGCCCGGCCCGAAAAACAGCAACAGTACCAGCGTACCCCAGGGATTGCGTTTTTTCCGCTGGCTGCTGCGACCGGTACCCTGATACTCGCCCCGAACCGCCTCCGCCATACCGGCTACGCCGGCGACAATCCCGCCGTCAAAATCCCCCTGTTTAAACCGGGGGACAATATCGTAGTCGACAATGCGACCGGCCAGCAGATCGGTCAGCCGCCCTTCCAGGCCGTAACCGACCTCGATCCGGACCTTGCGCTCGGCTTTGGCCACCAGCAGCAGAGCGCCGTTATCACTGCCCTGCTGGCCGATGCCCCATTGTTCGGCGACCTTGATGGCATAGCCCTCCAACGATTCCCCCTCCAGCGAGGGGACGGTCAGTACGGCAATCTGGGTGGAATCGCTACGTTCGAAACCTTCCAGGAAGTGTTCGATTTTGAGGCGGGTGGAAGCCGACAACAGTCCGGCCGAATCGGTAACGTAACCGCTGGCCCGAGGAACATCCAGAGCGAAAACATGCAAGGGTGCCAGCAGTAACGCCAGCACCAACACCAGTTGACCCAATCTCACCATTGTCTAGAACTTCACCTGGGTTGCGGAAGCGGCGCCGGCCTCGGCCTTGAACGGCTCCTTACGCTCCAGGTGCAACAACCAGTTATTGGTCAGATTATTGGGGAAGGTGCGAATGGAGGCATTGAACTGCTGAACCGCCTGATTGAAACGCTGCCGGGCCACATTGATGCGGTTTTCGGCCCCTTCCCACTGATGCATCAGATCAAGAAACTGCTGATTGGCCTTCAGATCGGGATAACGCTCGGCCACCACCAGCAAGCGGGACAGGGCACTGGACACCTGCCCCTGGGCCTGCTGAAACTTGGCCATAGCGGCCGGATCATTCAGATCTTTGGCGGAAATGGAATCAGATCGGCCCGGCGCTGGTAAGTCGCTTCCACATCGGCCCAGGCGGCAAAAACCGCCTCCTCATTTTTCTGAATCTGATTGTAACCACATCCGGAAAGGGACGGCAACGCGATGAGAGCAGCACTGAGAACCAGTAAAAAACGTTTAACCATGGGGGGTCTCCTTGAAAAACAGAAAAACAGCGAAAATGACCGTACCAAATATAGTCACGGTAGAGACAATTGTAAAGGTTTGGGATATTTTTCAAGCGCCGGCTAAAGGTTCGGTGGAGCTTTCGCCAGAACCCGATTCCGAAAAATCCGGGAATATGTTGTCCAACAGGGCCGTTGCCCGCAAACGGTTTCCATCCATGGTATACTTTAATGACCCGTGGCTTCAGCGGAAATCCGTACCTACCGGGAGGGGCAGGATAGATGGCCAGGAAACCAACCCTTAACAAAACAAACGTTAACAGCGGGATTTCAAACGAAACCATCCCCACGGATCTTTTTCCGGAAAATGAGTTCCATCCCACTGAGGAAGGGCCAACTGAGGAGATGGAACTGGCGGATTTTGACTTGAAGTCCATCGTCGATATCCCTGCCATTCAGGCCATTCTTGAAGATTTCTACCGTTTGA
>JARRKW010000498.1:0-2062 GCA_037387645.1 Desulfuromonadaceae bacterium | reverse complement strand
CCGATGCGGACGATATTCTGCTGATTCACGATGGTGTCAGGCCCTTTTTTCCGTCCCGGGCGCTGGATGGGGTGATCGAGACGGCGGCTCGGGTTGGCGCCTGTGTGGTCGGAGTGCCGGTCAAGGACACCATTAAAGAGGTTCGTGACGGATTGATTTGCAGTACGCCCGAGCGCAGTCGACTGTGGCAGGCGCAGACCCCTCAGGGGTTTCGTTACCAGATCATTCACGCGGCCTATGAACGTGCTCAACAGGAAGGATGGCGGGGAACCGACGATGCCTCCCTGGTCGAACGTCTCGGTCTGCCGATCGCCATGGTGGAAGGCGATTATCGCAATATCAAAATTACCACGCCTGATGACCTGGAATTGGCCCGGGTTTTTCTGGCGGAAAGGGACGGTTGCCAAGGATGATGCGGATTGGTCACGGTTACGACGTCCATCGTCTGGTGCCCGGACGCAAGCTGATTCTCGGTGGCGTCGAGATCACTCATCCCCTCGGCCTGCTGGGGCATTCCGATGCCGATGTCCTGCTGCATGCGGTTTGTGACGCCATTCTCGGCGCCTTGGCCGCCGGTGATATCGGTCGTCATTTCCCCGATACGGATTCAGCTTATCGTGGCATTTCCAGCCTGAAGTTGCTGGCCCATGTCATGGGACTGGCGCAGAGCCAGGGCTACGCCATCGGCAACCTGGATGTGACGGTTATAGCCCAGAGCCCCAAACTGGCCCCCTTTATCCGTACCATGGTGGAGAATATCAGCGCCGTTTGTGTTGCCGATCCCCAGCGGATCAACGTCAAGGCCACTACCACGGAACGGCTTGGTTTCGAGGGCAACGGCGAGGGTATTTCCGCTCATGCCGTGGTTTTGTTGCGGAAACATGACGTCGAGGAAGAGATCTTTTAGCCCCCGGTGGACGCAAGGTCGGGGGAAGCAAGCGGAGCGGATTTCAGGTTCCCGTTTGACCCGTATAGTGTTTTCTTACCCTGTAATTTAAGCGATCCCATAAAAATATTGGATTTTCACCCATGACGACCACAAATACGCCCGTTCCCAGTTTTATCCGCACCATCATCAGTGACGATTTGGCCGCCGGCAAGAATGCCGGGCGGGTGATCACCCGGTTTCCGCCGGAGCCCAATGGTTATCTGCATATCGGCCATGCCAAATCCATCTGTCTCAATTTCGGTCTGGCCGCCGATTTCAACGGTCGCTGCCATCTGCGCATGGATGATACCAACCCGGAAAAAGAGAGCGTCGAATACGCCGAGGAAATCATGAAGGCGGTGCGCTGGCTCGGTTTTGACTGGGGGGAGCATCTCTATTACGCGTCCGATTATTACGAGCGTCTATATCAGCTGGCCTGTGAGCTGATCCGGGCCGGTAAGGCTTTTGTCGACAGTCTTTCCGCCGAGGAGGTGCGCCAGCATCGGGGTACCCTGACCGAGCCGGGCCGGGAAAGTCCTTATCGCCATCGCAGCGTCGAGGAGAATCTCGACCTGTTTGCCCGCATGCGCGCCGGTGAGTTTGAAGATGGTTCCTACACCCTGCGGGCCAAAATCGATATGGCCTCCCCCAATATGAACCTGCGGGATCCGGTGATCTACCGTATCCAACGGGCCAAGCATTACCGTACCGGGGACAGCTGGTGCATCTATCCCATGTACGATTTCGCCCATCCCATCTCCGATGCCATCGAAAGCATCACCCATTCCATCTGTACCCTGGAATTTGAGGACCATCGCCCCCTGTACGATTGGTTTCTCGATCAGTTGCCGGAGTTGCCCCATCCGCAGCAGATTGAGTTCGCCCGGCTCAATCTGACCTACACCGTTATGAGTAAGCGCAAACTGCTGGAGCTGGTGCAGCAGCAGGAGGTGTCGGGTTGGGATGATCCGCGCATGCCGACTCTGGTGGGGATGCGCCGCCGTGGCTATCCGGCCCGGGCCATTCGCACCTTCTGCGAACGCATCGGTGTCGGCAAAAGTGACAGCTGGATCGATATGTCGGTGTTGGAGGACTGCGTTCGGGAGGAACTCAATGAAACCGCGCCCCGAGTCA
>JARRKW010000497.1:2390-3377 GCA_037387645.1 Desulfuromonadaceae bacterium | reverse complement strand
TGATCGCCGCGATCACCCCGGAGGGATTTCCCCCCGAAACAGCCGACCAACTGGCCATTCAGGTGGCCGATAGAATGGTTTCCGTCAAGGGCTTGAGCCAGGCCGTGGCCAAGGAGAACGCGTTGCGGGGCAAGGCCCAGCGTAATGCCGAAACTTTTGATAACATTAAACAACGCGTGGTTAACGATTTTATCACCCAGACGGTGACCGGGCTCGAAGCCCTCAATCGGCATTACGAGGAACGCCCGCCGCTTAAGCAGGTCCTGGTGTTTTATCGGCAGCATCGATTGATCAAGGAGCTGGAAAAGACTCTGATTCAACCCGCCGTGAAACTCAAAGCGGGGGATGTCAGAACCTATTATGACGAACACCCGGAGCTCTTTTCCCGCGGCGGGCTGGTGGAATTGGCGCTGGTGGAAACCCGGGAACTGTCCCTGGCCCGGCAACTGGATAAGAAGCTCAAGGCCGGGGAAGATTTTTTTCAGGTGTTGCAGCCCCTGGCGCCGACCGGTATTGAAACCAGCCTGATGCCGTTGGACCATCTGGCGCCGGTTTTGCGCCGGGCGGTGGAGCGACTGGCTCCAGGCCAGGTCAGCGGGGCGATTGAAGACGGGGAAACGATCTATTTCGTCAAATTGATCCGTGAAGGGGAAAGGGAGTTCATCCCCTTTGAGAAGGTGGCCGAACAAATCCAGGCCCAATTGCAAGAAACCCGTTTTGCCGAGGCCAGGACGCGGTTGCTGGAGCAATTGCGCAGCCGTTCGACCATTGATGTCAATCAGCGGGAATGGAACAAGTTGCGGGAACGTCTGACTGAAGAGGAGCGTGCCAACCATGGGTCTTAACTGGACTGTTCATATTCGTTTGCTGCTGCCGGCGGTTGTCGTCGCCCTGTTGTCAGCCTGTGCCGGTGGTGGTTCCAAAGGGACGGCCAAAACCTGTCTGGATTGTCATGGCGATTATCGGCAGCAGTTTAGCCAGGGCGTG
>JARRKW010000497.1:0-2344 GCA_037387645.1 Desulfuromonadaceae bacterium | reverse complement strand
GGTCCTTTGTTTCCGTTGTCACGGCGCTCTGGGGAAATCCCTGGAGGGATTGCAGGCTCCTCATCAGCCGGTCCAGGAAGGGAAATGTGACGCCTGTCACGAACCTCATAACGCGCCGGCCGCCGCATTGCTCAAAGTGGCCGCCGATGAAATCTGTTTCGGCTGCCACGATCGCCGGACTTTCGCCTATAAGAACGTTCATCAGCCGGTTACGCAGGGATGTAAAACCTGTCATCAAACCCATGGCTCGAATTTTCCGGCTTTGCTTGCCCAGCCCCATCAGCCGGTGGCCGACGGCGAGTGCTTCAGCTGTCATGGACCCCATGCCAGTGATTATCCCGGTCTGGTGAAGACTGATCCGGCGCGGCTCTGTTTTGAATGCCATGAATTTCGAAACCTGGGGCCGGAGCGAACGCCGACGCCCGGTTTGACCCATACCCCCGTCGCCCAGGGCAATTGCCTGGCCTGTCATCGGGCCCATATTCCGGCGGCGGGCCAGCCGGTATTGCTGGCCAAACCGGCGGAGCAGCTCTGTCGGGACTGTCACGCCGGCCTGCTGTCGGGTCGAAGGGTCAACCATCCCCCAGCCCGGGACGGACACTGCATGACCTGTCACCGGCCCCACGAAAGTGCGGTTGCCGGAGTTCTGGTCAAGGATCAGCGGGCTCTGTGTGGTGACTGCCATCAGCTCGTCGATCAGGAAATGGGGCGTCCGAGCCTGCATCGGCCCTTCGTTACGGCCATGTGTTCGGCCTGCCACGATCCTCATGGCGGAACCCAGAAAAAGCTGTTGTTGACCCGGGGGGTTGACCTTTGCATGGGATGTCATCAGGAAATTGCCGTTGAACGCGCCGATCCCCGGCGTCATCGACCCTTTGTCGAGGGGCGTTGCGATTTGTGCCACGCGCCCCATGCCGCCGAGCAGCCCTTTTTGCTGACCGCCGCCGCCGAGGCCCTGTGTGTGAGCTGCCATCCTGGCCGCAAGGTGATGAGCGATACCCCTTCGGCGCATCAGAATTGCGCGGTTTGTCATCATGCCCACGGTAATAATGAGAAGAACTTCCTGTTACAGGAACAGCCGACGCTTTGTCTGTCCTGTCATCAGATCAATACCTATTGGGAGCGTGGTGTCGGTCATGCGCCGGCGGTTGAGGGCGACTGTGGTAGCTGTCATGATCCCCATGCCCCGCAGAAACAGCGAGCGGTGGCCGATCTTTGCGCCGACTGCCATGACCTCAGTCCGACGGTTTTGAATCCGAGCCATCAGGGCATTGCTCCCGGACCAGAGAGTTGTCTGCAATGTCACGATCCCCATGGTGGGCCGGATCGATCGTTAACCCTGCCGGTGAAACATGCCCCCTTCGTGGAGGGTGACTGTGCCGCTTGTCATACCGGAGGTAAGCCATGAAACGACCGGTGATTTTGTTGGTGTTGGGATGGTTTTTCTGCGTTGGGCCGGTGCTGGCGGCAACCTGTTTCAATTGTCACGAGCGCGCTGATTTCCAGGGCAAGGTCACCCATCCCCCGGTGGCGCAGGGGCGCTGCGACCGATGTCACAGCCCGCACGTGGCACGCCATGAGGCGCTCTTGTTGCAAGCTCAGGGTCCCCTCTGCTTCAGCTGCCATGAGGAGACCGAAGCTCGGATCAAACAGAGTCGGGTATTCCATCAACCGGTCAAGGAGGGGGCCTGCACCCAATGCCATGCACCCCATGCCGCGCCCAATGCCGGCCTGCTGGCCAAATCGGGTGGGAAACTCTGTTCCGGCTGCCATCCGCAGGCGCAGGAATCCTTTGTCCATAGCCATCAGCCTTACCGGTCGGGGCGCTGTTCCGCCTGTCACGATGCCCATGGCGGTGACGATTACCGGCTGCTGAAGCGCAAGGATAGTTCCCTCTGTCTGGCCTGCCATAAGGATGAAGGTCGTTTGCAGACAGTCCATCGCAATTACGATCCGAAGCGGATGGATTGTCTCGGGTGCCACCATCCCCACGGCGGCAAGGAGCGCAGCCTGTTGCGTCAGGTCCAACATCAACCCTTCGCGCAAAACCGCTGTCAGTCCTGTCACGGCAAAGCCCCGGGGGCCGATGTTTGTTTGGCCTGCCACGAGGATGTCCTTTCCAGCTTCAACCGCACCCACAGCCATTTGCAGAGCAGTGCCGGCGGCAATCCCTGCATCGCCTGCCATAATCCCCATGTCGGAGACAGGCCGGGGCTGCTGCCCGGTAATGAGGGGGCCGGCTGTCGCAAGTGTCATGAGGCAACCTTCAGTCGCCGGGCGCAAATGCTGCATCAACATCCGGGTTGGAACAAATGTTCCGATTGCCATGATCTGCATGGTTCGG
>JARRKW010000496.1:0-2068 GCA_037387645.1 Desulfuromonadaceae bacterium | reverse complement strand
GTTAAGGAGTTTAAAAAGGAAGTCGCCGGTCGGGACGAGATCCGCCGGTTTTGGTTTTTGCCTTATTCAGACAATCTTCCGGGTGATGGCAATCCCCCCGAGCAGCAGCGCCGAGGCCGGCGCCAGGGTGGTCCAGATGGGTGAGATCTGCATAATCAAACCGGAATAGCCGGCAATCTGTCCCACAAAGAAGAAGCCCACCCCGGCCACCGCCCCGACCAGGATTCTCCAGCCGAAGCTGGCGCTGCGCGCCGGTCCGAAGACAAACGGCAGCGAGAGCATGATCATCCCCGCGGTGCTGACCGGCAGGCTCAGTTTTCGCCAGAGCGCCAGGCGGAAACGCTCGGCATTCTGCCCCTTTTTCTGCAGGGTGGCAATGAATTGGACCAGGTCGGTGAGAGACAGGGCCTCGGGAGGAAGGCTGAGCAGGGTGGCCTGTTTCGGGGTGAGGAAATTGGCCATGACCTGCCGGGGTGCGAAAGTTGTTTTAATCCCCCGTTCGGAAATGGTCTTCTGCATGACCTCGGAAAGAATCCAGTCGCCTCCCCGATCCATGCGGGTTTCGCGGGCATGGACATAGCCGGTTAATTGGCCGGCATCATCGAAGTTGTAGATGTCGACGGCCTGAAAGTTTTCGCCCAGGGACGAATGCAGATTGACGATGCGGTTTTTTTCCCGGATCCAGAAGCCGCGTCGGGGCAGGAGTGTGCCCGTTTCGGACAGTGCTGTTTCGCGGTGGGTCCAGGCGGTCTGTTCCAGCTTGGGGATGATGAACTGGGTTCCCAGCAACAGGGTGAGCAAGGCGACCACCGCCGGTCGGACCACGGCCCAGCCGACCCGTTGGATGGAAATGCCGTTCATACGCAGGGCCATGAGTTCCAGATGCTTGGCCATGACGCCCAGGGCGATAATGCTGCCCAGCAGGGCGCTGGGAGGGGTCAGGTCGAGCATGCGTCCGGGCAGGGTCAGGGTCACGTACAGCAGGGCATCGGCCAGGTGATAACGGCCCTCGCCGACCTGGTCGAGCTGTTTGACCAGTTCCAGCAGGCTGAACAGTCCGGCCAGGATCAGATTGACGACCAGCCAGCTGTAGAGAAAGTGGCGGGCCAGATAGCGGTTGAGAATTTTCATGACGCCGTGCTCCGGTCGGAAGATGGGCCGGCGGAGGGTTTGCGTCGGCGTTTTCGCGGGAGCAGGAAGAGCAACAGCCCGGCCAGGCCGAGATGGGGCCACCAGATGCCCGGGAACGGGGCGATCAATTGCTTTTCAACCCAGGTTTTGGCCACCAGGCTGAGGTTGTAATAGATAAAAAAGACGATGATGGCGGTGAGCACCTTGCCGTATTTGCCCCGCCGGGGGGCCACGCGACTCAGGGGCAACGCCAGCAGCGCCAGCAGCACCGTCGACAGCCCGGTGGAAAGACGCCACTGGTATTCGGCGAAATCCTCCGGATCCGCGGAAGTGGCCAGGGTTGCAGTTGCCGCCGCCTTGCGTCGGTACTGGACGGGGATATCCCGTTCGGTTTTCAAGGGCAGGCTGCTGCCCTGAAAGGTGCCCATGCGGTCCGAGCCGGTCTCATCTTTCAGGATATAATGGTGGCCGTTGACGAACACCAGGGTTTTGCTGCCCTGTTCAGGATCCTCTATCTGATAGACCTCCGAGGCGAAGGTGACCTCACGCCCCTCCGGGGTGATTTTCCAGACAAAGACATGATCGGCCCGATTATCCTGATGGGACAGCTTCTGAGTGAGAAAAACCAGATTTTCCCCCAGTTCGTAGAAACGGTTTTCCTCCACCTTGGCAAAGTCGAACTCGTCCCGGGCGTGGGCCTCCAGGCTGTAGATCTGCCGAGAGGCCCAGGGGCGGGCAAACAAAGACAGCCCCGTTACCACCATGGCCAGCAGCAGGGCCAGCAGCAAAACCGATTTCACCCGGTGCCAGGGACCGATGCCGCTGGATTCCAGGGCGGTGATTTCGCCATCGGTGTAGAGCCGGCTCAGGGCGACGACGACGGCCAGGTAGAGGGTGGTCGGCAGCAGCACTTCGAGGGCGACGACAATCTTCAGCA
>JARRKW010000495.1:0-2605 GCA_037387645.1 Desulfuromonadaceae bacterium | reverse complement strand
CGCTCATTATCGTCGCCAACCGCCGCACCCGCACGGTGTTCGGAGTCATGCTGGCGGGCCTGCTTTCCACCATCGGCATTTTCTTCATGCGCTATGATCTGGTTATCGCCGGCCAACTGGTGCCCATGCGCCCCGAGGCGGTGGAGGGGAGCGGTCATCAGCTGCTGCACTACTTCCCCTCCATCACCGAGATCGGCATCGTGGTGGGTGCCATCTGTCTCTGTCTGTTCCTCTATTCCCTGGCGGAACGAATCTTCGACCTCGAAGGCGGCCATCGCCACTGATACCGCAAAGGGCCGGTGCAGGCACCGGCCCTTATTTCACCGCATTGCATTTGCGCCTTGTAATCAGCGCGACTTGCAGGATAATTTAACCTGCGCATCATCAACCCCATCAATTTTCGACGAGGCTGACGGCATGTCCAGCAACGACCAGCCCAACGCGCATAGTTCGCCCCCCTTCAGCGATGTCACCGGCGTCATTCTGGCCGGGGGCCGCAGCCGGCGCATGGGGCGGGACAAGGCTTCCCTGCCCGTCGCCGGCCAGCCTCTGATTGAGCGAACCATCCGTCTGTTCCAAAGCCTTTTCCGCCATACCCTGATTGCCGGCGACCGACCGGATCTGGCCGGCCCCGAGCTGCCGGCCTACCCCGACGAATATCCCGGCAGCGCTCTCGGCGGTCTTTACACCGGACTGCTGCGGGCGCCCACCCCCCACATCTTCGTCGCGGCCTGCGACATGCCGCTGATCGAAAAGGAACTGATCCAGCGCCTGCTCAGCTACCGGCACAAGGCGGACGTGGTGCTGCCGCAAACGCCGGCCGGCCTGGAACCGCTGCTGGCCTGCTACCACCGAAGCTGCCTGCCCATGATGCAGCAGCAACTGGAACAGCAACAATTTCGCATTCTGGACCTCTTCCCCTTGCTCAACACCCGCATCCTGACCGACGCGGACCTGCCGCCCGGCTGGCAGGCGGCCCTGACCAACATCAACACCCCCGAAGAGTATGGGAATCTGCTGAAAGAGAAGCTATGCTGACTTATCCGGAAGCCATAGAGATCGTGCTGGCCACCCTGCAACCCTTAGCGGCGGTGGAGGTCGAGCTGCACGACGCTCTGGGCAGGGTGCTTGCCGCCCCCGTCCAGGCCCGTTGGGATCTGCCTCCGGCGGACAATTCGGCCATGGACGGTTACGCTTTTGCCTTTGGCCAACAACAGGCCGGTGACCGCTTGCGCGTGGAGGGCTTTGTCGCCGCCGGGGACTGGAGCACGGCAACGGTTCCAGCCGGCAGCGCCGTGAAGATCATGACCGGCGCCCCGCTCCCACTCGGCTGTGATACGGTGATTCCCTTCGAAGAAATTGAAACCGACGGTACCGATATTTTGCTCGGGAAAAGCCCCAAAGCCAGCCAGCATGTGCGCCGCCAGGGAGAAGAGTTTCGTCGGGACGAAACCCTGCTTGTCCCCGGCACCCCCCTGTTTTCCGGTGAGATCGGCCTGCTGGCCGCCGCCGGCATCAGCCGGGTCCGCATCCATCCGGCCCCGCGGATCGCCCTGCTCTCCACCGGCGACGAACTGGTGGAACTGGGAGAGGTCCCCGGGCCGGGTCAGATTGTCAATTCCAACGCCCACCTGCTGAGCGCCCGGTTGCGGGAAGAGGGCCATCAGGTGGTTACCCTCGGCATTGCCCGGGATATTTCCGCCGACCTGCAGGACAAAATTGCCCGGGGACTGCAAGCCGACCTGCTCATTACCACCGGCGGAGTTTCCGTCGGCGACCGCGACCTGCTGCAGGAAACCCTGGGGCACTTTGGATTTAAACTGGGGTTCTGGCGGGTGGCCATCAAACCGGGCAAACCGGTGCTGTTCGGAACCGTTCAGGGCACGCCGGTGTTCGGCCTGCCCGGCAATCCGGCCGCTTCGGCGGCCACCTACGAACTCTTTGTCCGACCGGCCCTGCGGCAACTGAGTGGCTTTCGTGACATCCTCCCCGGCCATCTGCGCGCCACCCTCACCGCTGCCGTCAAAGGGGGCAACAAACGCCAGAGATCTGGGGCAGCCTGACGGAACAGCAGGGGCGTTATGAATTCACCCCGGCCCAGCATCAGGGCTCGGGGCAGAACCGCAGCCTGCATGGGGCTCGCGCCCTCCTCCCCATCGCCATCGGCAGTCCGGATCTGGCTGCGGGAAGCGAGATCGAGGTGCTGCTGCTGCGACTGCCGCCGGGCCGGATCGCTGCGGAATGATGGCGCTGACGGCTAAAAGGATGAATCCTGCCGCGGCAATATTGAGTTTTTCGCCGAATCGGTGTATTTTGCGGCAATCATGTAAACAGGAGACCCTACTATGTTCGGATTAGGCACTTCGGAACTGATCATCATTCTCGTTCTGGTTTTGATTATTTTCGGCGCCGGCAAACTGCCGCAGGTCGGCGGCGCCCTCGGCAAGGGACTGCGCAACTTCAAACAGGGGATAAAAGAAGGGGATGAGGCTCAAAAGGACAAGAAAGAAGAGCTGGAAAACAACCAGGATAATTAACCCGTCTTTCTCATAAAGCTCTATGCGGCGACGAGTCGTGGCCACCGATACCTAAACTGTTTTGCAGA
>JARRKW010000494.1:0-2070 GCA_037387645.1 Desulfuromonadaceae bacterium | reverse complement strand
CGGGGTGTTGCTGGCGCTCTTTTTGCGATCGTCACGGTTGCACGACGACTCCTGGCGATTTACCCCAAACGTTGTAAGGCGGAAAACAGCCTGTTGGCTGCTGCATTACTTGTCAGGTCATGCTAGATGGGGAGCGAGCGTTTGAGGCGGCAAAGAAAAAACCGCCAAGCGCGAAAGCACCCGGCGATTTGAACAGAGTGGAACGGGTTCGACTCGCCGCTTTCCTACGCCGGCATCACCCGGATCAGGTTCCAAGGGTCGTTCCGCAGGTCCGGAACTCTCAGTCTTATAACTCCCCTAGCGGTTCATTCAGGTTGTAGTGGATGTTAAGGTTTCGTTAGGCTCTTCACGGAACCTGGTTAGACATAAAAACCGGTGTTTATTCGGTTAGATAAATTATTTTAGAAGAGCATAATACGGGGAGACTATCGGATTCGGAAGCGACTGTCAACCTTATTGTCATGAGGATGTAATCCCGGGGCGGGAATTCCCCTTTACACGGGACGGGGGGCATGTTAAACATCATTTTTTTCACTTCGAGTTTTGTTCGTTTGGAAGGAGGCTCTCTGTGTCGGGGCATCGTCCGACCTATGTTGAAATCAACCTCGCCGCTCTTCGGCACAATCTGAACCAGGTTCGTCGACGTGTTGCTTCCGCAAATCAGGTGCTTGCGGTGGTCAAGGCCGATGCCTATGGCCATGGCGCGGAGCAGGTGGCTCTGACCCTGCAAGCCGCCGGAGCCGATCTGTTCGGAGTAGCCATGGCGGAAGAGGGCCGGGTTCTGCGTCAAGTCGGGATCGCGCGACCCATTCTGGTTCTGGGCGGGGTTTATCCCGGGCAGGAACGGGAATTGCTGGAGTTTGATCTGACCCCGGCGCTGTTCAGTCTGGAGGTGGCCCGGCGACTCAATCAGGCCGCCTTTGCCAGTGGGCGGCCCTGTCCCTATCATCTGAAAATCGATACCGGCATGGGGCGGGTCGGTTTTCGCCCGGAGGAGTTGGATCGGGTTCTGGCTGAGTTGGCTACCCTGACCCATTTGCGAATGGAAGGGGTGATTTCCCACCTGGCCATGGCCGATGAGCCGGAGCGTCCCTTTACCGACGAGCAGTTGCGATCCTTTCGGGCCTGTCTTGAGCAGGTTCGCAATGCCGGGTTTCAGCCCCGCTTCACTCACATCAGCAACAGTGCCGCTTTGTTTTCCCGGGATATCCCGGAATGCAATCTGGTGCGTCCCGGGATTGTCCTGTACGGCGCGCTGCCGGCGGCGACCTTTGCCGCGCAACTCGACCTGCAACCGGTGATGAGTTTTCGTACCAGCATTGCTCAGCTCAAGCGGGTGCCGGCAACGACGGGGGTTTCCTACGGGCATCGCTTCGTAACCGCGCGGGAAGCCATTCTGGCGGCGATTCCGGTCGGATATGCCGACGGTTACAACCGGCGGCTGTCCAATTGTGGTGAAGTACTGGTTTGTGGCCGGCGGGCCCGGGTGGTCGGAACTGTCTGCATGGATTGGACCCTGATAGATGTTACCGATATTCCCGGAGCCGAAGTTGGCGATCAGGTCACCCTGCTGGGCCGGGACAACGGCAATCGGATCAGTGCCGAGGAGTGGGCCGAGCGTATCGACAGTATCTCCTATGAAGTGTTCTGTCAGGTCAGCAAGCGGGTGCCGCGGGTGTATCGCGATGAGCCGGGGAGTTGAAAAGATTTTTTACCGCAATCGGTTGTATTCTCGATGACGCTGAATTCAACGGATATCCGCCTCGCACTGGATCTGGGGACGACGACCCTGGCGGGGGTTTTGTTGTCCGCCGATGGTACGGTTCTGGCCGAAGCGCGGCGGACCAATCCACAACAGGCTCTCGGCCGGGATGTCATCAGCCGTCTGGAGTCGGCCCTGGCCGGCCAGGGGGAAGGCCTCCAGCGATTGCTGGTCGATAGTATCGCGGCACTGCTGGACGATCTGCTGACTTCCGCCGGTTGTCGCCGGAACGAGCTGCGGGCCGCGGCGGCGGCGGCCAATCCCGCCATCTGTCATCTGCTACGCCGGTTGCCGGTGGAACCCCTGCT
>JARRKW010000493.1:0-2081 GCA_037387645.1 Desulfuromonadaceae bacterium | reverse complement strand
CATGGATAACCGGCTCGGGAAACTCCATCGATTCAAGCAGGCAGACACTCTTCTCACTACAGAGGGTGTCACCGGTAGTGGTATATTTGAGACCAACCGCCGCGGCGATATCACCGGAGTAAACCAGCTTGATCTCTTCCCGCTTGTTGGCGTGCATCTTGAGCAGACGGCCGAAGCGCTCACGCTTGCCCTTGGTGGCATTCATGACCGAGGTTCCGGATTCGGCGTAACCGCTGTAGACCCGAAAGAAGGACAACTGCCCGACAAAGGGGTCGGTCATAATCTTGAAGGCCAGAGCGGCAAAGGGACCATCATCGTCGGCAGGACGGGTAATTTCTTCCTGGGTGTGCGGATCGATACCGTTGATGGGGGGCACCTCGGTGGGAGCCGGCATGTAATCAACGATGGCGTCGAGCAGATTCTGCACCCCCTTGTTCTTGAAGGCGCTGCCGCACAACACCGGATTGATATGCAGCTTAGTGGTGGCTTCGCGGATCCCAGCTTTGATTTCGGCGGTGGTGAGCTCCTCGCCGCCGAGGTACTTTTCCATCAGGGCATCGCTATGGGAGCAGATCTCTTCAAGCATGTACTCGCGGGCCACCCGGGCCTCATCGACCATGTCCTCGGGAATGTCGATGATTTCGAAAACGGCACCCATGGACTGGTCATCCCAGACAATGGCGTTCATCTCAACCAGGTCGACAACGCCCTTGAAATAATCCTCTTTGCCGATGGGAAGCTGAATGGGAACGGGATTGGCGTGCAGACGATCCCGCATCATCTCGACGCCGCGAGTAAAATCGGCGCCGATGCGGTCCATCTTGTTGATAAAGGCGATACGGGGAACCCCATACTTGTCGGCCTGCCGCCAGACGGTTTCCGACTGGGGCTCCACACCGCCAACGGAACAGAAAACCGCCACGGCGCCGTCAAGGACACGCAGAGAACGCTCCACCTCGATGGTGAAGTCAACATGCCCCGGGGTATCTATGATATTGACTCGGTGATCTTTCCAGAAACAGGTGGTCGCAGCGGAAGTAATGGTTATTCCGCGCTCCTGCTCCTGCGCCATCCAATCCATCGTGGCGGCGCCGTCATGGACTTCACCGATTTTATGTGAAATTCCGGTATAAAACAGAATGCGTTCGGTCGTCGTAGTTTTGCCGGCATCAATATGCGCCATGATGCCGATATTTCGAGTTTTAATCAGGGGTACTAATCGCGCCACAACTATCTATCCTTCTATCCGCCACGAGGGGCGCTTGCAATTACCAGCGATAATGAGCAAAAGCCTTGTTGGCCTCCGCCATCCGATGCGTATCTTCCTTCTTCTTCACCGAGGCGCCGCGATTGGCGGCCGCATCGAGAAATTCGCCGGACAGACGCTCCTCCATGGTTTTCTCACCGCGCGCACTGGCATAGCCGGAAATCCAGCGCATGGCCAAGGCATTACGGCGGTCGGCACGAACCTCAATGGGAACCTGATAGGTCGAGCCGCCAACACGGCGGGACTTAACCTCGAGCACCGGCCGGACATTTTCCAGCGCCTTCCTGAACACCTCCAGCGGGTCCTCGTTGGTCTTGGTGGCAATGATATCGAAAGC
This sequence comes from Desulfuromonadaceae bacterium, assembly GCA_037387645.1. Classification (GTDB taxonomy): domain Bacteria; phylum Desulfobacterota; class Desulfuromonadia; order Desulfuromonadales; family Trichloromonadaceae; genus Trichloromonas. Next base: position 477 of record JARRKW010000493.1, on the reverse strand, counting down.
CCCGTAGACAATCCGCTCAGCGGTACTCTTCTTGCCGCTCTTCATGATGCAGTTCATGAACTTGGCAACCAACCGATCGTTGTATTTGGGATCAGGAAGAATAACTCTCTTGGCTACTTCTCTTCTTCTCGGCATAACGTCCTCTCAGACCTTTTCTATTTAGGCCGCTTGGCCCCATACTTCGAACGACTCTTCATCCGCCCCTTTACGCCGGCAAGATCCAAGGTCCCGCGGACGATGTGATAACGCACACCCGGCAAGTCCTTGACGCGGCCGCCACGGATCAGAACCACGGAGTGCTCCTGCAGGTTGTGGCCCACACCCGGAATATACGAAGTCACGACGATCCCATTGGTAAGACGGACACGGGCGACCTTCCGCAATGCGGAGTTCGGCTTCTTGGGAGTCGTCGTGTACACACGGGTACATACACCACGTTTCTGGGGATTCCCCTTCAACGCGGGCGCCGTCGACTTC
>JARRKW010000492.1:0-2082 GCA_037387645.1 Desulfuromonadaceae bacterium | reverse complement strand
CTTCGACCTGTTTATTGTCGATCTGGATCTGGATGAGCGCGGCGGGTTTGAACTGTTACGGACCATCGACGAAAAATTCCCCTATGTTCCGGTCATTTTGAACACGGCGACGGACGTTACCTCCACCAAACTGACCCAGGAAATTCCGCAAATTCGCCGCAAGGGCATCTGGCACCTCTTGGAAAAACCATTCAGCTTCGACCTGCTCAACTGCATGGTGGCGAAATATCTGGACCGGCAGCAAGACCGGCTATTCCATACCTTGCATCACAGCAGACCCCACGGCGAAGATCAACGCCAGCACCAGCGCAGAGCCCACATTGTCCCGACACATCTTTCCTTTGAGGTTATCCGGGATGGTGAACTGGTTCGTGAAACCATCAAAGGCATCCTGACCGACATCAGTGATTGCGGCGTCGGCCTATTGACCAATCATCCCCTGGAACAATCGCAACTGATCTGCTTCGACGAGGCCCTCGACCGGAAATGCGGTGTCGTCACCTGGGCGATGACGGTATCCGACCAGACCTGTCGGGCCGGCATCCGCTTTTGCTGACAAGCCCCCTGCGGATCGTGTCAGCCTGCGCAAGGATCGGCTCTGGTTGCGCCTGCCGAAAAGAATCGGAGCCAAGATTTCATTTTCTCCTTGTCCCCAAACGCGCTCTGCGGTATCAATTCCCATATATTTAATGCACATCGGTGCCTGAAATTTCATCCATTAGCGCTCAAACTGCCTACACCGGCAGCATCTCCAGACCTTAGAGTCTCCATTACCCCTTTGAATATCAACAGGTTATATTTTTAATCCGGATACTGTTCAGATTTTTCTTGTCATGACCGGGACTTGCTGTTCAAAATAGTCACAGTACTTGAATCCAGCACCGCCATCGATTCACGAATATGACATGCAATGGCCGGGCGTCCAAACGCTCATTAAACTTCACCTCTAGCGATTTGCTCTTAGCCGGCAGCAAAACCGTACCTTCCTTTTCGGGAACAAATCCGGCGCAGGGCTGGAACTATCAGGAAATCTGACCATGAATCCGATACCAGGAGCAGCGATCCCACCATCCCAGGCAGCAGAGTTGCGACCATGAAACGACATGTCCTCATCGGCCTGGTCGCCATGCTCTGCTGTTTCTTCACGGGTGGATTTTATATCCTGATTTCTATTAACGGTGTGACCGAAAAGCTGGAGAAAGTCACCTCCCTGCACCAGGTGGAATTCTTGCGCGTCAACCTGGAAAACCACATCAAGGCCGTCCAGTCGGATCTGCTGTTGCAGGACACGGTTCATGCCAGAAGTCCCTCCACGCTGAGCCAGCACATAACGACCATGGAATCCTCGGCGCATATCTGCAACTCCTGTCATCATGTTGCTGAAACCCGCAAGCAACTGGAAACCCTGGAGGATGCAACCCACACCTATATGGAAGCGTCGCTGCGCTACATAAAAATCTTCAGCGACGCAAAGCTGCAACCAATTGCCGGCATCGTCCCGGAGCAACTACAACGGGAAGCCCTGTCCCAGGGGGAACGCCTTTTGGATCAGGTCAATGTCCTTTCGACCACTTCGGCCAAACGCATTGCGGAACGCATTTCCCGCATTCATCGCGATATCACCGACACCAAACAATTGATTATTGCGCTGGTGGTCCTGGGCCCGCTTGCCATCCTCTTCATCACGGCCTTCTTTCTCCGACGCTTTACCGGTTCCATCGCCACCCTGGTGGCCGCCACCGAACACCTGGAACAGGGCAACCTGGACTATCAGATTCAGTCGCCACTCAAGGATGAATTCCATTTGCTGGCCAGCGCCTTCAACAATATGGCGCTTTCATTGAAAAACCAGCGGCAGGAACTGGAATCGCTCAACATGCGTTACCAGACCCTGTTCGAGAGCGCCGGCGACGCCATCTGTATTATAGACATTGAAGCGGAAGCCTTCGGTCACATCGTTTCCGCCAACCAGGCGGCCGCCCGACTCTACGGGTACCCCGGCAATGAACTGACCCACATGAATGTCCGCGAGTTGACCCCGGACCTCTCCCTGGATGAGTTCAAGGGTCGTCTCGCGCAGAT
>JARRKW010000491.1:0-6064 GCA_037387645.1 Desulfuromonadaceae bacterium | reverse complement strand
GCGTTACTTTTATTGATCTGCATGATGTGGGTACCGGTCGGTATGTTTTTCCTGGGTTACGGCGAGGCTAAAAGCACGGCCTTCGTATCCGGCGTAGTAGGCACCGTTGTTATCATCGGGGCGATTCTGCAAATCACCAACTTTAATGACGCCTTCACGGCTGGCCTGCTGTTCGTTTTCGGCGCACTTTACCTGCAGACCGCTCATGCCCTCTGGTCTGGGATTGAGGATCTGCGCACCGTGGGCAACGGCGCCCTGGTTGTGGCCATTATCTGCGCTACCTACGCCTATCTGTACATGACCGGCGCTTCGGATCCCAATGGCAAAGTCCTGGTTCCCCAGGTTGCCTACCTCGGCTTCATGAACATTACCTTCGTCGTGATCTGCCTGACCGTTACCGGCGTTACCTACGGCAAACTCAGCGCCAAGCTGGCCGCCTGGATGTTCCTGATCCTGAGCTTCACCTGTCTGTATGTACCTGCTATTGATCTGCTGGCCTATGGCAAGCTGCCTTTCTAAGAAGGGCGTTGTTTTTCGGCATTCGTTGCCGACAATCCAATAAATTCCAGCACCATGGAATTTTTTCACCTGCTGCCGGACGGCAAAATATCCGGCAGCTTTTTCAAGAAGGGAAACTTATGAAACTGGCTAAAACACTTTTCAAAGCACTGCTGCCGGGCCTGATTTTCCTGGCCCTGTGTCTCCCCGCTTCGGCCGCCGTGACCCTGCTCGACCAGGACGGCACCACCTTCACCGTGGACGGTTACTTCAACACCTTCTACGTCTATACCGCTTCCAAGGCCAACGCCGAAGCGGATGCCGCCGGGTTCGGCACGGATGTCGACCAGGATCAGTCCCGCGTGAAGATGGGCTTCCTGCCCAACTACATCGGCTTCAACTTCAGCAAGCAGCAGGGCGACCTGAAAATCGGCGGCCGCGCTTCTTTCTGGGTCACCATCAACGACAGTGATGACAGCCCCACCGGTACCTCTATCGATGTTCGTCAGTTCTACGGCACCGTGGACGGCAACTTCGGTCAGGTCTTGATCGGTAAGGACTTCGGCCTGTTCAACCGCTCCAACATCTTCCTGGACGAAATCCTGCTCGGCTTCGGCAACGAAGCAACCGGCATCAACACCGATGGCGTCTCCCTGGGCAACATCGGCACCGGCTACACCTATCCGCTGCCCTCCGCCCAGATCACCTACCGCACCCCGGAACTGGCCGGCCTGAAACTGGCCGTTGGCGTGATCGATCCCTCCCACACCTCCGGTGCCGGCGGCGAAGAAAAAGCCCCCCGCGTCGAGGGTGAACTGACCTACAACCTGAAACTCGACCCCGTTTCCATCACCGCCTGGACCGGCTTCCTCTGGCAGTACTCGGAAAAAGGCGCCACCGGCAACGTGGAATCCCAGGGCTTCTCCTACGGTCTGCAAGTGAAGGCCATGGGCCTGAGCCTGACCGGTTCCGGCTACACCGGCCAGGCCGTTGGCGCTCTGCTCGGCCCCGGCGTTCTCGACAACGCGGTTGACGCCGACGGCGACGAGCGGGACAGCGACGGCTACCTGCTGCAAGGCTCCTACACCATCGGTCCGGTGCGCCTGGTGGCTTCCTACGGCCAAAACGAAGTTGAAATCGACGGCGCTTCCGATTACGAAAGAAGCTGCGCCACCGGCGGTGTCTTCTACACCATCAACGACAACCTGAAGATCGTTGCCGAGTACAGCAAGCAGGAAGAAGAGCAGGGTTCGGCTGAAGTCGACACCAACATCTTCGCCCTGGGCGGCGTGATCATGTTCTAAGAACAGCCTGACTTGCTTGAAATTGTTATGGTATTTTCATCTGTCAGGGGCCCCAAAGCCCCTGACAGATTTTTATGAGCCGGAAAAATCCCTCTTCATTATTGCACATTGGCACAAAAGGGGGGGCCGGCCGGGCACCTGTCGGCCCGGGACCGGACTATTCAAAGCCTACATTTCGAGATCTGGAGAACACCATGTCATTCTGCCCGACAGTGGAACCTGTCTGGCAGGATCTTGTCACCGGTAAAATAAACATTGAATTAAAAAACCCCCGGCCGGAGAAACTCGAACAGTGTGCCCTTGAATTGCGTGAACTGTTTCTGCAGAATACCGATCTGCCCTCGGCCCGCAATGATTTGAAAAAGGTCCTCGGTTAGGAGACGTTGATGACCGCATCCATGCTATCTCTCGATGAGGTCAGAGATAAAATCATCTCAGGCAAGAACCTGCTCCTGGCAGGCGATGAAGCCCTGCTGCGGCAGTTGCCGGCCGGCAATTGGATTGCCGGCACCCAGCCCTATTTCATGACCGACAAGGGGGGATTGCATACCCAGGAGCAGATTCACGTCACCGAACTGCCGGACTTTATCCAGTCCAGCGACATTCAATTCTATGATGAAACCAGCATTCCGGCCATTTACACCGAAATCCCGGAAAACGGCATCAGCTTTATCATTATTCCGGCCGGCTCGGCGGTTCATTACTCTTTTGCGCTGAACGCGCCCAACTATGAGAATTTCGCCTTTCGCCCCCTGGTCGGCTGGATTACCGGCAGTCATCTCGACGACCTGGACATGCGCACGCCCAAGATTTTCAACGGGCGTTGTTGCCGGGCGAGTGAGAACGCCGCCATCGTCATGCACGTCAAACTGCCGAAATCGAAGGTCGCCGACATCGGCATCATCAATATCTTCGTGCAGGGGGACGGCGACAGTATCGTTTTTCCCAGAGACGGTTTTTCTACCGAACATGCCTACATCAACGGCAAGGAACGGAACTTTCGCGACTACCTGATTGAACAGAATATCGACACGCGGCGCCCGCTGGTGGCGGATTATTACGGTGTTTCCATCAATACCAGCATCCGCCCGGTCGAACAACAGGACCAGGGCGTGTCCTTCTTCGCGCCGGTGTTCAGCGGGTTGTGTTATAAGCACGCCCGCCCCATCGCCGACTGCGGCAATGTTTTCGCAACCCAGCTTCCCCTCGGGCTGGAACACCAGATTGTATTTTCCTGTAACTGCATTCTCAATTATTTCCAGGAAAACACCGACAACCGGTGTATTCCCAGGGTGGCCGGACTGAACTCGTTCGGCGAAATCGCCTACCTGCTCATGAACCAGACCATGGTCTATGTCCGTATCATCGACATTCCCGCTCGCCACTGAAGCGGAACGGGCCACGCGCCCCCCGCAACGGTTCCGGCGGCGCTGAATCTAAAAAAACCCCGTCTCTCGGAGAGATTTCTCACACTCTCCTTCTATAGGGGGGAACCTGGTTCCCCCCATTTTTTCCCGCTTTTTTCAGCCGCCCCCTTCAGCTCCCGGGGACTTAGCCGCCGGCAGCCACTGTTCCAGCATCGCCAGCAACGCCTCCATATTCAGGGGCTTGGCCAGATAATCGTTCATGCCGGCGGCAAGACAACGCTCCCGATCACCGTCCATGGCATGGGCGGTCAGCGCGATCACCGGGATCCGGTGATCAAGCACCGAAGAGGACGGGTCACGAATAACGGCGGTGGCCTGATAACCCGGTTCACGGGATTGTCCTCGGCCAACAGAATCCGCGCCGGCCTGATCCTTTCAATGACAGGCGGGGGAGCAACGGCCGTGACGGCCTCTTTGCAGGGGTCTGGTTCCTTGGGCGTCTGCGAAAGCTGTTTCTTGAATTCGGCGGTAAACCAGAAGCAGGCTCCCCCTTCGTTTCGATTTTCCACTCCGATCTCCCCTCCCATCATGGCAACGATGTTTCTGGAAATGGAAAGCCCCAGGCCCGTCCCGCCGAAACGTCGGGTCGTCGAGGCATCGGCCTGGGTAAAGGCATCAAAAAGGGACTCCCGCATATCGACGGGAACACCGATGCCCGTATCCATCACCTGAAAACGAATCTTGACCGTTTCGGCCGTCTCGTCTTCGAGACCGGCGGTAAGGATCACCTGACCCCGATCGGTGAATTTTATGGCATTCCCAATCAGATTGAGAACAACCTGACGCAACCGCCCCGGATCGCCATAGAGTTTTTCCGGAATCCGCGAATCAATATTTTTCACGAATTCAAGCCCCTTTTCTTCGGCACGCAGCGCCATGGGTTTACAGGCCGCAGCCAAAACCGTACGCAAATCAAAATCAATGGTTTCCATCTTCAACTTGCCCGCTTCGATCTTGGAAAAGTCCAGGATATCGTTAATAACGGTCAGCAGGGCCTGGGCACTGCACTTAAACGTTTCAACATAATCGAGTTGCTCGGGATCAAGGGGGGTTCCCAGCAAGAGCTCGGTCATCCCGATGACGCCGTTCATGGGGGTGCGGATTTCATGGCTCATATTGGCCAAAAACTCGCTCTTGGCCCGATTGGCCTGTTGCGCCTGTTGCGCCAGGCGGTTCACTTCGACAATGGCCGACTCCAGCTCCCGGGTGGCCTTTTCGGCTTTTTCCCGAGCCCGGTTGGCATCTTCCATCATGCTCAGGGTGACCCGCTGGTTTTGACTCAATTCGATGGCCCTTTGCTGCAGCAACCGGTTGGACTCTTCCAGTTCCGCCGTCGCCCGCCGCAGTTCGGTTATGTCTTCGGCCGAACAAACCACCAGCTCGACCATTCCCTGCGCGGAACATTTCGGCGTTTTGGTCATGGCGATCAGGCGTTCCTGGCCGTCACTGCGGGTAACCCACAGTTCACTTCGGGTCGGCCGCCCACTGCTGAAAACCTCCCGGTTATCCTGCATCAGGGCCCGGGCCTTTTCCGGGCTGTGAACCTGATCCAGCCGTTTCCCTTCGATTTCGCCCTTCGGTCTGCCGAGAAAATCGGCATGCGCCCGGTTGACCGCGCCGTAGGTACCCATGTCGGTCAGATACCAAACCTGGGTCTGGATGGTATCGAGCAGGGTCCGCTGCTGTTCCGCCTGGGAATTGAGACCTTCCTCGGCTTTTTGCCGGGCATCAAGCATGCGGTTGGCGGACTGGGCCATCTGTTCAAACTCGTCCCCGTTGGGTTTTGGCCATCATTCGATTGAACAAAATCAAGGCCAACCATAAAACCCCGCCCAGCAACAGCAGCACGGTAAAAACGCCGACCGAAATATCCTTGATCAACAACGCCCGTTTATTTTGAATGATGGACTCCAGATCATCCAGGTAAAACCCGGTCCCGACCAGCCAACCCCAATCGGAGACCCCGCGCACGTAGGATATTTTCGGCGCTTTTTTCCCGGTTTTCGGATTTTTCCAGTCATATTCAATGAAACCACCTTCCGGACTCTGCCCCGCCGATATCATTTCGGCAAAAATCTCCCGCCCCTCGGCGCCCGGAGCCGTCAGAAAGTTCTTATCCGCCATTTCCGACGCGGCATTGTTAACCAGCCCCTGCCCTTCTTGGGAAAAAAGAAAAAGATAGCCCTCCCCCCGGTCAAAACGGATATCCGCCAGCCGCTGCTTGACCAGTTCCTGGGTATCGCGGCGAATATCATCAAGATACTCACCGGTCCCGATAATCCATCCCAGGGGCGCGAACAGTTTGATATAGGAGAGTTTGGGGCTATAGCTGCCGATTTCGGGATCTTTTTTCCACAGGTAGGAGGTAAAGCCCTCGCCGCTGCCGCGGGCAATGTTGACCATGTTGCTGATCAGAGGCGTTCCATCGGGGTCCGTGAGTTCGGCCACGTTGGTTCCCTCCAGCGAGGGGTCATTGGCATGCACCCGCATTATGCCGGCTAAATCCATGACAAAGAAATAACTGCGCCCTTCGTTCCAGCGATCCGCAAACAGAACGTCATGAATGATCCGCTCGATCTCCGCGCGATTTTTCTGCCCCTGGTAGCGATGATAAAGCGCCGTGACAATGCGATGAGCTTCATCCACCCTGACCCTCAGGTTGTGACGAAGACGCTGATCCTCGATGCGGCGCTGAAACTCAATATAAGAGAAGGCCTGATTAACCTGGTCAACGATTTCCGCCCTGCTCTTTTGCAGAAAACCCGTGCGAATTTCCTCCGCCTGGTCCCGGAAGCTGACAAATTCATTGGCAATACATGCCAGACTGATGACCCC
>JARRKW010000490.1:0-2594 GCA_037387645.1 Desulfuromonadaceae bacterium | reverse complement strand
CGAGGCAATGATAAACAGCGGAAAAATCTCCAAAAAATACCATTGCATACGAGTGAGGGTCTTGATCAGCACATTACGCGGTTGCGGCAGCCGCAGGGGCGGAATTTCCATATAGAACATGGGACGCTGGCCGGGCACCAGACGGGCGGAGAGAAAGCCGATCAACAGAAAAATCAACGCCAGGGAAACCGACCAGACCAGCAGAGCGCCGGGCACTTCGGCCAGCAGCCCCAGGATAACACCGAGCTGGGCACTGCAGGGGATGGCCAGGGCCAGCAGGATAGTGGCGATAACCCGCTCCCTGACCGTTTCCAGGGTGCGGGTGACGATGGTCGCCATGGTATCGCAACCGAAACCGAGCACCATGGGGATAACCGCCCGGCCGTTGAGGCCGATTTTTTTGAAAATCCGGTCAACCAGCATGGCCAGCCGGGGGAAATAACCGGTATCCTCGATCACCGAAAAGGCGATGAAAAAGGTGCCGACAATGGGCAGGACAATGGCCACGGCGTAGCGCACCCCCAGGGTGAAAATGCCGTATTCGCCCACCAGCAGTTCATACAGCCAGTTCCAGGACAAAAAACGCTGGCCCAGATCGGTGACCCAGGGATTGATAAACTCTTCGAACAGATGCCCCTCCAGGAAGTCGACAATGGTCCCCGCGCCGAAGCCTCCGACAAATTTATAGAGGCCGAAATAGAGGGCCAACACCAGCAGAGGGAAACCGGTCCAGGGATTCAGGGTCAAAGCCGAGAGGCGCTCGGAAAAGGTGGGCGTGGTGTTTTCCCTTTGAAAGACCACGCCATCGAGCAAACCTTTACAGATCCGCTTGCGCTCCAGACTGATGCGCAAATGCAGATCCACCCGCCGCTCGAAAATGATGTCATTGACCACCTGCTCCACCGCCTCCGTCTCACCGGCTTCGCGCTGGCGCACCCGCTCCTGAATCTCTTCATCCTTTTGCAGCAGCAACAGGGCCAGGGCGCGACGATGCAACAGATAATCACCGTGCAGCTGGGAAGACACTCTGAGCAGATCCCGCTCCAGATCGGCGGAATAGGCGAATTCGGCCCGATGGGCGACATCGAAGGCGGCGATGGCCGCACGAATTTCCGCCAGTCCCCGCTTCCGGCCCATGGCCGCGCCGATCACGGAAATGCCCAGTTTTTCCTGCAACAGCGCAATATCGATGGACATGCCGATGCGCTCCGCTTCATCCAGAATATTGACCACCAGCATGACCGGCAAACCCGCCTCGATCAGCTGCAGGGTCATGGGCAGCATCCGTTCGATGTTGCGGGCATCCAGCACATGCACCACCACGAAGGGTTTTTCTTCCAGCAGAATACGCCGGGCCACCCGTTCTTCTTCGGTAATCGGCAGGATGGAATACATGCCGGGGGTATCGAGTACTTCATAACGCTGGCCATCGATATGGCAATGCCCACGGGAAACCTCCACCGAGGTCCCGGGATAATTGGATACCGTGGTGTAGGAACCGGTCAAGGCGTTGAACAGGACACTTTTGCCAACATTGGGATTGCCGACCAGGATAATTTTAGGGTTGTTATCGGAAACCGGGACATTCGACATAGATTAACGTTTCCAGAACGGGAAAATAGGGGACAATTATTTGCGACGGCTCTGACAATCGGCACAGCGTCCGAACAGTTCCAGCCGATGGCTGACGATGGCGAACCCATGGGCCTGAGCCACTTCCTGCTGTAACTGTTCGATCCGAGGATCCTCAAATTCGATGATCACGCCACAATCTTTACAGATCAGATGATCATGGTGTTCGACACAGGAGGTTGATTCGTAGCGGGTCTGACCGTCGCCGAAATCATGCGCTTCGGCAATGCCGCAATCAGAAAACAGTTTGAGGCAACGATGCACCGTGGCATAACCGATCCCCGGATGCTGCCGCCGCAGCCGCAAATAGAGTTCCTCCGTCGAAGGGTGGGAATCGCAGCGCAGAAACGCATCGAGAACAATCTCCCGCTGTCGGGTCGATTTGAGGCCCTGCCGGCTCAGGTATTCATGAAATCGATCTTTTCGGTCTTTCATGCCGCCACCCCTAATTGNNCCATACAACAGGGTGAGAGAAACGACCCGGGCAGGAACCTCAGCCCGCCAGGGGAAACCAGCGATACAGATAACCCGTCAAGCGACCGAACAGATTGAAGAACAGCATGACGCCCACAAGCATCAGCAGGGCGCCGGTGAGAATTTCCATGATCCGGATATGCTTGCGAAAACGATTGAAAAAACTGAGAAAACCGTGAAACAGCAGGCCGGAAACCAGGAACGGAATGCCCAGTCCGGCCGAATAAACCGCCAGCAGAGTGATGCCCTTATTGAAGTCGGCGGAAGTCCCGGCCACCATGGCCAGAATGCTCCCCAGAATCGGACCGATACAGGGGGTCCAGCCGGCGGCAAAGGCCAGACCAACCAGATAGGTACCGAAGAAGCCGCTCGGCTTCTTCCCCAGCTGCACCCGTTTCTCCCCGAGCAGGACGCCGAAATGAAGGAGTCCCGACATATGGATGCCGAACAGAAACACCAGGATGCCGCCAAGCCGCTGTATCCAGATC
>JARRKW010000489.1:0-2309 GCA_037387645.1 Desulfuromonadaceae bacterium | reverse complement strand
GTAAAACCGCGGCACCGGGTCCTCCCCCCAGCGCCATGATGCAGCAAAGGGCGGCTCTTTCAGCCCATGGTCGCCACCGGACTCCAGCTCCCGCCGCAACCGCTGTTCCCGTTCGGGGGACAGGCCCTGGGCCTGGATGCGATCGAAAATGGCCTTCAATTTGGGGTCCATAATACCTCGCCCGCCATCTATCGTTCATCCTCCTGGGTACAGAAATACTCGATGGTTTTCTGGGCACAGGTCCGACAATAGCCGAGTTTGTTCAGCATGGTATCGATCATGCGATCGTACAGTTTCTGATTTTCCTCATTGGTCCGGTTGGCCAGGGCGCCGATGAGACTGCCGGCCCCGGCGATATCCGACTTGAGCCGGACATCGGTCACGGCCTTGACCAGCTCCAGGTTGTCCATGAAGTCGTAATTGGGATTAATGGAAATCTTCTGGCCGTAAATCTTGCGCACCGAGGTCCGGAAAGCCTCCCGTTGCTCTTCGGTTTTCAGACCGAGCCGATCCTCCACGTTCTGCACATAGCGTTCATCGATCTTCAGGGCGCGCAGCTCGCCGGTCTGGGGATCCTTGTATTTCCACATTTTGTCCGGCCCCAGATTTTCGGCGTCGATCCCGATAATGGTATTGACGTAATTCATCACATCCTTGCGGATGGCAAAGGGCTCGTCCATGTAGGCGTTGAACATTTCGGTCATGACCCGCTCCCGGTACATGCCCCGGGCAATTTTCAGATCCTCCAGATACTTGGCGCGGTCGTGAGCATCGGCCACATAATCCAGAATCACCCGCTCAATGGCATGGAACACATCGAAAGCCACCATGCAATGGCCCTCATTGGTCTCGGAACTCTCCACCAGCAGCTGGATGGCCCGCCCCAGATTGCGCTGCCCCAGCCCTTTCTGTCCGAAGCGCTTGGTGATGTCCGGATCCTGGCTGAGGGTATCGATGACCTCGGCCAGAGCTTTGAGACTCTTTTCCCCGGCCACCTCTCCCGCCGCCAGTTTCATGGTTTCCACGGGAGTGAGTTTTTCCGAATGGGGCAGGCGGGACAGAATGACCCCTATCGAGGCCGCGTAATTGAGGTTGGGGTCCTGATGCAGAGTCTCCCGGGTCAGGGTGGTCTTGGTGTCGCTGCCGATGGCATATTCGGTCAGCTCCTTCTGCATGCGGTAATTGGTGTTGTGGGAGACGTAACAGATGCGGCAGCGGTCGATAATGGGCGCCTCTTCCTTTTCCGCCAGAAAACGATTGAACTCGGAATTATTGCTGGTGGCGATAATCAGCGAATCGATGGGCCACTTGTAGCCGTCGATCTCGATCACCCGGTTCTGGATGACGCCGAGATAAACCTGCACCAGGTCTTTTTTGTTCTTGTAGATTTCATCGGAAAAATGGATACCGCCACCGGCCACCCGGGCCAGAGCCCCGCGCCGCAGATCAAACCGATAGGGATTATTGGTATCGGTGATGTGCAACAGCCGCTGGATTGATTCCTCGCCGAGCAAATCGACCGCGCTGGAGGTAATTTTGTCTTTGGCGGCGTACTTGCCGGTGACCGTCCCGAGGCTCTCCGTCAAGGGCACCGGCACAATGCGAATATGCTTGAGCATCTGCTCGATATTGCCACCGGTGTGGGCCCGCAGATCATTCCAGATATAGGCGCTGCAGGCTCCCAACGGTCGATAGTTGAGATAAAGTTCCTCGATGTCGGCGTCGGAGAAGCCCTGCTTCCCCAAAAACGCCCGGGATTCGTCCGCCGTTTCCATGAAATTCATGGCCAGAACCACGGGATCTTCGTAGGACTGCGATTCAATGACGCTGATGCGCCCCCTCCAGGCCGGTGAACTGACAGGTGTATTTGCAATTTTCCGGACGTGAGAGAAAACTGCGATATTTGCTGCAGAGAAACTCGACAAAAAAGGTTTTTCCGTTGCCCGGCTCCCCCACCAGGACATAGGCCATCTCTTTGGATGACCCGCCTTCGGCGGCATCCTTGACAAAGGAGACGAAACTGTTGATTTCGTCATACATGCCGATCACATGCTTTTGACCACTGCGGAAGCTCTTGAAATCGTAGGTGGTTTTGCCATTGACCACCACCTTTTCGATCTCCTCCTCCAGGATCATGCGGGATACACCCTGAAAAGCATTTTCGAACTGTCGCTTTCCGTCTTTCACCGCCTGCAGATGATGCAGAAGGGTTCCATTTTCTTTGGCCGATTTCCGGTTGGTCATGTTGAGGCTCCCCCGTGTTCAGTTCGACACAACAAACAGAGACAAACACCCGGAGGTCCCCCCGG
>JARRKW010000488.1:0-2089 GCA_037387645.1 Desulfuromonadaceae bacterium | reverse complement strand
GGACAGAACCCTTTACGCTTGCACCTTTCCCCCCGGCGGTCCAGAAACGAGAAACCTCTCGAAATACAGCTGGACGAAATGCCGCAACGGCTCAACCGATTTCTGCACCTTGGCCCGCAGCAGGGCACCCTGGAAGGAGGAAAGCACACTTTCCGCCAGCAGCTCCGCATCCAGCTCGGCGGAGACAGTCCCCTCCCCCTGGGCCTGCCGCAGCCAGGTGGCCAGGGCCGTGATCCACTGCTGCATGGCCTGCTCCAGGCGCAGGCGCACCTTCTCGAACTGATCGGACATTTCCAGGCTCAGGTTGCCGACCAGGCAGCCTTTGCTGCAGCCGTTTTCTTCAAATTGCCCAATCAGGGCCAGGAAAAAGCGTTGGATGCGCTCCAGCGCGGGCAGCGATTCCTCCTCCATGATCCCGTAAAACATCCCACCGATATCCTCGACATATTGATCGATAATCGCCAGAACGAATTCTTCCTTGCTGGAAAAGTAGTTGTAAAAAGACCCCTTCGGCACCCGGGCCTGTTTCAGAATGGCCTCGATGCCGGTGCCATTGAAGCCTCTGGTCAAAACCAGATCCAGCCCCGCCCGGACGATGTCTTCTTTATTGTGAGTCCGTTTCATACCCTAAACTTTAGACCGACCGGTCTAAGCTGTCAAGAAATATTCTTCCCCAGGATCACACCGAAGGGCGTGCCCTTTTGCCCCGAGCAACAAAGGGGGAAATCCCCTTTCATCGATTGACTTCGCGCTTTTTTAGATTAATCTAATTATTTGTATCTGCTTTTCCTGCGGTGACCTGTTCCGAAAGGTCGCCGGCAGCAATACTCCGGCAACACAAAATGAATAAGGAGGGAATCATGACAGAAAAGACTTTTCCGACGGTAAAAGCAGCCGGCAAACAACGAACTCTCAACGCCCGCAAAGATGTCCCCGATATCCGGGACCGCATGTACGAACCGGCCCTGGTGCAGCTGAAGCCGGAAATCGACAACCGCCCCGACGGCATCATCCTCGACCAGGGCACCGAGGGGGCCTGTACCGGCTTCGGCCTGGCGGCCGTCATCAATCTGCTCAACAAAAAGAAGCGCAACCTGACCTTCCAGACCAGCCCCCGCATGCTCTATGAGATGGCCAAAAAGCACGACGAATGGCCGGGAGAGGATTACGCCGGTTCCAGCTGCCGGGGCGCCATTCGCGGCTGGAAGAACATGGGGGTCTGCGGTGAAGTGGACTGGCCCTATGCCCCGGAAAACCCCGGGGAACTGACCATCGAACGGGCCTGGGCCGCGCGTTCCTGCACCATCGGCGCCTATTACCGCCTGCGGCCGGAACTCAACGATTACCATGCGGCCCTCAACGAGGTTGGCGCCATCTACGTTTCCGCCGATGTGCACTCCGGCTGGTTCGACCCCAGGACCAAGAAAAACACCCTTCCCGTGATCAACTTCTCAAACAAGCCCGAAGGCGGCCATGCCTTCGCCATTGTCGGCTACAACAGCGACGGTTTTATCGTGCAGAATTCCTGGGGACCAAGCTGGGGCCTGAAGGGTTTCGCCCTCTGGCTGTATGAAGACTGGCTGCAGAACATCAGTGACGGCTGGGTCTTTCGTCTCTCCATCCCGGTGCCGTCCCTGTTCGGCCTGACCTCCCGCTCCCTGGTCAGCGCCGACGCGGAATCGGGGAAAGCCGCTCCCAAGCGGCTGGAAATCGCCGGCCACTTCGTGCACTTCGACGACGGTAAGTTCAAGGATAAGGGGGATTACTGGAGCACCGCCGCCGACATTCAGCGCACGGCGGAGCTGATCAAGGAGTCCGCCGCCGCGGCACCGAAAAAATTCGAGCATCTGCTCATCTATGCCCACGGTGGCCTCAACACCCCATCCGACTCCGCCAAACGCATCGCCGCCCTCAAAGAGGGCTTCAAACGCAACGGCATCTATCCCTTTCACATCATGTACGACACCGGCCTGGTCGAAGAGGTCAAGGATGCGGTCCTGCGCGCCCTCAAAGGCCAAAAAACGAAAGGATTTTTCGAGGACATGCGGGAGCGGGTCACCGAAATGAGCGACCATCTCATCGAGGATGC
>JARRKW010000487.1:0-3742 GCA_037387645.1 Desulfuromonadaceae bacterium | reverse complement strand
GATCCGCGGGAACAACCCGTATCGGGCCGGCCCAATCCAAACCCTGGAACGGAATCTCCCCGGTCCGATCAGCGATCCGCACCTGCATCGCTTTTTTGCTTGAACCGCTCAACACCCCGTCATAAAAAGAACCGACCTGCGGCGGATCCTCTGCCAGCAGCGACTCCTGTTCAAGGAGCAGGGCATCGGCTGCGGCGGCAGTCAAAACTTCCGCGGGCCCCCGATAGCCATGGCGACGGTCCTGCGCCCGCAAATTTTCCTGTACTGCCTGCTGAGCCGCCAACTGCATGGCCAGGTTCATGGTGGTATGCACCTGCAAACCGGCGGTATAAAGACGCTCCTCGCCATAGGTTTGCTCGAGATGACGTCGAACCTGCTCGGTGAAATAGGCGGCATCGCGGATATGATCGTTGGTCCGGGGATGAATGGTAAGTTCGATCTGCAGGGCGGCAGAGGCTTCCTCGGCAGTGACATAGTCTTCCTCGACCATGCGACCAAGAACGTATTTCTGCCGCTCCTTGGCCCGGGCAAAATGCCGGTACGGGGAATAGCGGCTGGGGGCCTGGGGCAAACCGGCCAACAGGGCGCACTCGGCCAGATTCAGCTCTTCGACATTTTTGTCGAAATAGTTTTCCGCTGCGGCCTGCACCCCGTAGGCGCCATGGCCGAGATAGATCTGATTCAGGTAAAGATAGAGGATCTCCTCCTTGGACAGACGTTGTTCCATCCGCCAGGCGAGAATCGCCTCCTTGAACTTGCGGGAAAATTTCTTCTCCGGCGACAACAGCATACTTTTGGCGACCTGCTGGGTGATGGTGCTGCCCCCCTGCACAATACCGCCGGCCTCAAGGTTTTTCAGGGCCGCCCGCAGAATGGAGACCAAATCGATCCCCTGATGCTGAAAGAAATTGGCGTCCTCCGCCGCGACAAAAGCCTGCAGCAATTTCCCGGGCATGCGTGACACCGGCACCACGATGCGTCGCTCGCGATAAAACTCGGCTATAAGCACACCATCGTTACTGAAAACCCGACTGATGATGGGGGGACGATAATCGGCCAGGGAATCCACTTTGGGCAGAGATCCCGCCACGTAAAAATAGGCGCCGAGCAAAACACAGCCGCCGAGCAACCCGCAACCCAAAACTGTCAGCAGAAGATATCGAAAGAATTTTTTTAGGGTCATAAAACGAAGCCTGATTCAGAATTGAAAGGGGACTTTACTCATACCATAAACTCCGGAAATAGGCCAAATTTTTTGCCGTTCACACCGGGCTGTGTTAATATAAAGGCTTCCTTCTTCAGGAAGCTCTTGACCTCACCCCCTCTCTTGCGTCCATCCGAAAACGCCAAGGAGACAACATGCACCGGCGTACCAAAATCGTCGCCACAATCGGCCCCGCCAGCGAATCGGAAGAGATGTTGCTGGCCCTGATGGAGGCCGGAACCGACGTCTTCCGGCTTAATTTTTCCCACGGTGACCAGGAGAACAAAGCCATGCTGATCCGACGGCTGCGGGAACTCTCCCGCCGTCGCCGTCGGGCCGTCGCCATTCTGGCCGACCTGCAGGGACCGAAAATCCGTACCGGCCGCATGCGCCAGGGGGGCATGCCTCTGATTCCCGGACACGAAGTGGTCATTACCACCCGCGATGTGCTCGGTGAAAACGGCATGATCCCCACCAGCTTTTCCGACTTGCCGAGGGCGGTCCAACCGGGAGATCTCATCCTGCTCGACGATGGACTGCTCGAATTGCGGGCTCTGGCCAGCGACAACGAAGAGGTGCGCTGCCGGGTCCAGGTTGGCGGCATGCTCAAGGATCGCAAGGGGATCAACCTGCCCGGCGCCACCCTTTCCATTCCGGCCATAACGGAAAAGGATCGAGCCGACCTGCGTTTCTGTCTGACCCAGGAAATCGATTACCTGGCCCTTTCCTTCGTGCGCCAGGCCAGCGACATTCTGGAATTGCGAGAGATCCTCGACCGGGAGAAAAGTGACCTGCGCATCATCGCCAAAATCGAAAAACCCCAGGCGGTTGACAACTTCGATGCCATACTGGACCTCGGCGTCGAGCTTTGTCCCGAGAAGGTACCGCTGATCCAGAAACGCATCATCCGCCGCTGCAACCAGGCCGGCAAGCCGGTCATTACCGCCACCCAGATGCTCGAGAGCATGATTATGAATCCACGCCCCACCCGGGCCGAAACCTCGGACGTGGCCAACGCCATTCTGGACGGCACCGACGCCATCATGCTGTCCGGGGAAACCGCCACTGGCCAATATCCGGTCGAAGCGGTCTCTCTGATGGTCCGGGTGGCCCGTGACGTGGAACAGGAACCGATCCTGAAGGAAAAGGTGTTCGCCTCCATCCCCGAAGTACTCGGTTACCGCCGCCTGTCCGAAGCCATCGGTCAGGCCGCCTGCCGGGTCGCGGAAACCGTCGGCGCCGCCGCCATCCTCGCCTTCACCCAGACCGGCAGCACCGCGACCCTGGTGGCCAAATACCGCCCCGATCTGCCCATCTACGCCATCACCCCCTCGCAATCGGCCCGACGGCGCCTGGCCCTGTACGCCGGGGTTCGCTCCATCCGGGTCGACATCGAAGGGGATACGGAGGCCCAGATCCGCTCGGTTGAAGCCGCGGTCCTGTCCGCCGGAGTCCTGCAACGCGGTGACGTGGTGGTCATCACCATGGGCAGTCCGGTCTCTTCGCCCGGCACCACCAATCTGTTGAAGGTCCATCGTCTGGGCACCGGAGATTTTTACGAAGTACATTAGAAAAGCGGTGATTGGTGATTAGTGATTGGCACGTCGGTGGGAATTAGGTTTCTAGGATTTTCAACCAATCACTAATCACCAACAACCAGTCGCCACCTTGCCCAAGGAGTAACCCATGTCCGACCAGAAAAAGGCCGTCGTTCTCTACAGTGGCGGTCTCGATTCCACCACCTGTCTGGCCATCGCCCGCAGCATGGGCTTTGTGCCCTGCGCCATGAGCTTCGCCTACGGTCAGCGGCACAGCGTCGAACTGGCCAAAGCTCTCGAATACGCTCCCCTGATCGGCGCCGTCGAGCATCAGGTGGTGGAAATCGATCTGCGGCGCATCGGCGGCAGCGCCCTGACCGCCGACCTGGACGTCCCCAAAACCGGCGTCAAGGAAGGGGAAATTCCCATCACCTATGTGCCGGCCCGCAATACCATCTTTCTTTCCTTCGCCCTGGGCTGGGCCGAGGTGCTTGGCGCCTTCGACATTTTCATCGGCGTCAACGCCCTGGACTATTCCGGTTATCCCGATTGCCGCCCCGAGTATATCGCCGCCTTTGAAACCCTGGCCAACCTCGCCACCCGCGCCGGGGTCGAGGGTGCCGGCCGTTACCGCATCCACACCCCCCTGATTCACCTGAGCAAGGCCGACATCATCCGCAAGGGACTGGACCTGGGCGTCGACTACGCCCTGACCCATTCCTGTTACGACCCGACCCCCGCCGGGGAGGCCTGCGGTCGGTGCGATTCCTGTCGCCTGCGGTTGAAAGGTTTCGCCGCCATAGGCGTTGCGGACCCGGTGCCTTATGCGACAAGGGGTGAGGCATAAGGTAAAAACAGCAACCCCCGGACTTTAGCCGAAGAAAACAGCTATGCATAAAAAATCCGATATCAGCGATTCCTCTCCTCTCTCCTCACCGGCGAGCGCCGGCACCATGCCCGATCTGCATCTATCCCGGGATTATCGCAACATCGCCCTCGA
>JARRKW010000486.1:0-2093 GCA_037387645.1 Desulfuromonadaceae bacterium | reverse complement strand
CACCGGCGATGCCGCCAGCCAGACCAGCGCCGTCGACCAGGCCCGACTGCTGTTGACCCGCTTCCAGACCCTGCGGGGGCTGGCCGCAACCACGGTGACCGAACTCTGCGACATCAAGGGAATCGGTCCGGCCAAGGCAGCCGAACTCCAGGCGGTGTTCGAACTGGCCCGTCGTTTCAGCATCGAAAATCTGCGCCCGGGCAACCGTTACACCAGCTCCGACGAGGTCTATCGCCACTTCCACGAACGCCTGCGCGATTATCGCAAGGAAGTTTTTATCGCTCTGCTGCTCGACAGCAAAAACCGGGTGTTACGTGAGGTGAAGATCTCCGAGGGAAGCCTGACCGCCAGTATCGTTCATCCCCGGGAAGTTTTCGCCCCGGTGATCCGGGAGTCGGCGGCGGCGGTCCTGTTCGTGCACAATCATCCCTCGGGGGATCCCACCCCGAGCCGCGAGGACCTGGAAATCACCAGCCGCCTGCGCGAGGCCGGAGAACTGATGGGCGTCCGGGTGCTCGATCATATCATCATCGGCAACAACCAGTATGTCAGCTTTGCCGACCGGGGCCTGCTGATCTAATCCGGAGGCCCCGGTTCCTCATTGACGTTCCCCGACAGCACAAAACCCGAGTTCAAGGAGACGGTATTGATGGCGGAAAACAGCTCCAGGGATGAGACCTATATCGATCAACTCGTTCGGCGCATAAAAAACAATAAATTTTTTGCGCTCCTGATCTTACTGGGTCTCACGGTAACGGCCCTGGCCAACTTCAAGGAGGATCTCGAAAAATTACTTCCCAACCAGGCAACGCAACAGGCAGAACCGGCGGTTTCCCCTGAAGCTACGGCCATTGAATTTGCCGGGCAGAAATGGCTTAAATCCGGCTTCGGCCATGTATCCGTCAGTGAGGACCAGGCCGAAATCAATGATGAATTGATCCTGAGCTCCCACCAGGGCGAGATCCTGTTATGGTCGGAACGGACGGTGAATCTGGAACAGATATCCTTCATGGTGCAATGCGAACTGATTTCCCAGGCGCAAACGAAAGGATGGGGATTGGTTTGGGGACTTGAGAACCCGCACAACTTCTATTATTTCGCCGTCAACAACCAGCGGCAATTCCGCCTGTTACGCTTCCAGCAGGGGCAACCCAAGGTGCTGATTCCCTGGACCGGATCGCCTTCGCTCGCCGCCGGCGCCGGCAAAAACCAATCCCTTGGCATCGCGATCCACGAAAATCGGGTCCAACTCCTGGTCAATCATAAAACGGTAACCGAATATGCCGTCGAGCAGCCGGCTATCGGCAGTGTGGGCTTCTATGTCGAAGCCCGGGGGTTAACCGTCCGCTATCGCGATGTGCGCTTTGCCCATCGCTAACCCGTCAGCCCGATCATCTCCAGTAAACGCCCACGGAAATCCAGGCGACGGCTAGGACAATGACAAACCCTCTGAAAAACGCCATGGTGTCCATGCCCAGAAGGGCGGCAAGAGCCCCGTTTACGTAAATGGCATGCTGGACCTTCTGCCAATTGAGATTTCATGCCTGTACAGAGCGATGGCCTGTTCGTACTGACTCAACAGAATTTGTTTATCCTTCATTTCCCATCGCCCGGAACAAGCCGGGCATAGCAGATGTGAATAACCCGAAGGGCCGATCTTCATGGTCTCGCTTCAGTATTCAGCATCCCCCACCGACAGGGTTGCCGACGATCAGCATTTTATTGCCACCGCGTTGAAATTCATAGGGTACCGAGCGGATCTCGACCCGAAATCCGCTGGCGGCCAGTTGCTCGACCACCGTCTGCAGATGGGGGGAAGGCTGGCCGGCCAGGGTCAGCAGGGGAAACACCCGCACCTCGCCGGCAACCCGCAGCATTTCCCGTAAAGCCTGCAGGTGGAACGCCGCCGACAGCTGCTCGCTGTACAGAAAGAGCAGATGCGACGAGAGCGCCAGCTCGAAGGCACCGTCAGCAAAAGGCAAACAGGGCAATGCCGCGGCAATATAGCGCCCGGTCCCCCTGCTGCCCTCGAAATCAGCCAAGAAGGTCCGCATGGCGGCCAGACGGATGCGCCCCAGCTCGGCCGGCGAGGA
>JARRKW010000485.1:0-4662 GCA_037387645.1 Desulfuromonadaceae bacterium | reverse complement strand
GTCGGCGCCACCGGCAGCGGCAAAAGCACTCTGCTCAAATTGCTGGCCCGGCTCTACCTTCCTTCGTCCGGTCGGATTCTCGTGGATGGTGCCGATCTGGCCCTGCTGGACGAAAAGGTTTATCGACAACGATTGTCCGCCGTTCCCCAGGAAGGCCGTCTGTTTACCGGCAGCCTGCGGGAAAATCTCCTCTATGCGGTCCCCGACGCCGGTGAGCAGGAATTGCGACAGGTGACCGACACGGTTTGTTTGAGCGAAGAAATCGGGGGTTTTGCCGAGGGTGTTGCCACCCGGGTGGGAGAGGGCGGGTTGTTCCTTTCCGGCGGTCAGCGCCAGCGGGTCTGCCTCGGTCGGGCCCTGATGGCGGGGGGAGGCCTGTGGCTGCTGGATGATCCGTTCAGCCATCTTGACGTTGCCACCGCCCGCCGGGTCTGGACGCAATTGCGTCCCCGTTTGCAGGGGAAAACAGTTTTTTTCGCCTCCGGACGGGTTTCACAGCTGGCGACGGCGGATTGGTTGCTGGTGTTGGATAGGGGCCGCTTGCGGGAACAGGGGACTCCCGCGCAGTTGGCGCGGTCCGGGGGGCTCTATGCCCGGATGCGGGAACGGGAGCGCCTGTTGGCCGAACTGGAGGCGTTGTCGTGAAAGAGCGCCCTTACGACAGTGGCAACCCTACCTGATCAAGGTGCTGATCGATAACCATATTCTGACGGGTCAGCGGGCCGGGTTCGCCGGGGTGGCGCTCCTGTTTTTATTGGCCCTGCTGGCCGAGAGTCTGTTGCTGTTTGTGCAGGGCTATCTGGTGCAGGCGGTGGGCCAGCGGCTCATGGCAGAACTGCGGCGGCAAGGGTTCCGCCGCTTGCTGCGGCTGCCGGCGGCATTTTTTGATCGTCAGCCCTCGGGCCGTCTGGTCACCCGCCTGACCAGCGACGTGGAAAATGTCGGGGAACTGTTCGGCGCCGGGATCATCGCCACCCTGGGGGATCTGGTTACCCTGCTGTGGATTCTGCTCGTCCTGTTCTGGCTGAGTCCGCCGTTGACCCTGGTGTCCCTGGCGGTGTTTCCTCCCCTGTTGCTGCTTCTCCTCCTGTTCCGGCGCCACATGCGCAGCGCCATGCGCAAGGTGCGGGCCCGCCTGGCCGGTCTCAACGGCTTTATCGCCGAGCGCATCGCCGGTCATCAGGAAGTGCGTCTGTTCGGCCAGCAGCGGCGCACCCTGACGGAATTTGAGGAACTGCAGCGGGACTATCGGAACAGCACCTTCCGGGTCATCGAATGGGACGCCACCCTGTATGCCCTGGTCGAGGTACTCGCCGCCCTGGCCATTGCCGCCATTCTCTGGCGCGGGGGTGGGGAAGTGGTAACCGGGGTCACGACTTTCGGCACCCTGGTGGCCTTCATCGAATATGTGCAGAAGTTTTTCGCCCCGTTGCGCGATCTGTCCACCAAATACTCGGTGATTCAGGCCAGCAACGCCTCTTTGGAGCGGATCTTTGAACTGCTGGACGAAGAACCGGAGCCGACAGGGACGCAACCGCCGCCGAAGGGTGCCGGCGAACTGGTCTTTGCCGCGGTGGATTTCAGTTACGATGGCAAAACGCCGGTGCTCAAAGGGATCGATTTGCGCATCGGCAGCGGCGAGAGAGTCGCTCTGGTCGGCGCCACCGGCAGCGGCAAGAGTACCCTGACCCGTCTGCTGCTACAATTCTATCGACCGACCGCCGGCCGCATCCTGCTGGACGGGGTTGACCTGAACGATCTGGACCCGCGGGACGTACGCCGTCGGCTCGGCTGGGTGTCCCAGGAGCCTTTTTTGTTCAGTGGCAGTCTGCGGGATAACCTCGATCCCGAGGGTTGTTAGAGCGATACCGAACTGCAGGGCCTGCTCCAGGACTGTTGTCTGGGAGAGGTGGTGCAGCGACTCGGGGGTTTAAAGGGGATTCTGAGCGAGCGCGGCGGTAATCTGTCGGCGGGAGAACGCCAGCTGTTCTGTCTGGTTCGCGCCCTGGCCGGGCCGCCGCAATTGCTGATCCTGGACGAAGCCACTAGCCGTCTCGACAGTGTCACGGAAGAGCAGGTGGCCGCCGCGCTGGCGGTCGCCGGGAGCGGTCGCAGTCTGTTGCTCATTGCCCACCGGCTGCGGTCCGCCGCCGTGGCCGACCGGATTGTCGTTCTGCACCACGGGCGCATCTGTGAACAGGGCAGTCATGAACAGCTGCTGGAACAGCAGGGACTGTACGCCAGACTCTGGCAGCTGCAGCAACTCAATGGAGAGAGCCCATAGAAAGTTTCTTCAGCCGGCGGGGTGTTGGCGGCAGGCCGCTCAGCTTTTCAGCTGGGGCAGGGCGGCCAGTTCGGCGGCGCTGAAGTTATAGGTCTGTTTGCAGAACTCACAGGTGATCCGGGCGCCCTGATCCTCTTCGATCATGGTGCGGATTTCGGCGGCAGCGAGGCCGTGCAGCATGCCGACAACCTGACGCAGACTGCAGTTGCAGCGAAACGCCAAGGGGGTCTCCGTCTGCAAGGTAAAGGGAATCCCGGCAAAGAGTTTTTCCAGCAGCTGCAGGGCGATGGCGCCGCTGGTATCCAGATTGACACCGAGGCCGACGGTGGAAGGCAGTTGTTCGCTGGTGGTTAGGTAATAGGCCAGGTCTTCGGCGATTTCACTGGTGTAGAGCTGGACCGTGCCGCGGTAAGGTTCTTTCAGGCCGAGGTCCTTGATGACATGCAGGAAACCGGCTTTGCCGATGGCTCCGGCCACATCGAAACGGTCCCCTTTGGACGGCAGACCGGCCAGGGGATTCTTCACCGAGCCCCGGATGCGGCCGGCGGCGTCGGTTTCGGCGTGCAAGCGTTGCAGGGGACCGTTCCCTTCCAGCATCAGGGCCAGGCGTTGATCCCCTTTGAGTAGGGCGCCCAGCAGGGCGGTGCCGGCGAGCAGTCGTCCCAAGGCCACGCTGGCGGTGGGATCGGTTTGCTGCAATTGGCAGATTTCGCGAGTCAGCTCGCTGGTAACAGCGGCAACCGCGCGCAGGGAACCGTCGTCGCTGAGAATTCGGACCAGATGGTCGTTCATGGGTGCTCCTTCAAGGGGAAAAGCTTGAGGGTCATGGCAAAAACGGGTATTATCCAGCTTTCGATCATGGCCCGACAGGGCCGCCGGACATCCTACCGAAACAGCTTCCGTTCTGGCAATAGTTATCATACCAAGGAGCAACCATGTATATCATTCTGCCGGTTGCCGGCAAAGGGACGCGGTTGCGGCCCCATACCCAGACCAAGGCCAAATCCCTGGTACATGTGGCCGGGAAAACCGTTCTCGAACATATCGTCAATCGGCTGCTGATGTTGGAATCGGTGGAGTTGATTTTCATTACCGACGAAAACGGCCAGCAGATCGAATCCTTCATGCGGGAGACCTTTCCTCGGATTCCCTGTCATTATATTGTGCAGAAAGAGCGTCTCGGGCCGGCCCACGCCGTTTCGCTGGCGGCTCCGGTCATTGCTCCGGGGGACGACCTGCTGGTGGTCTTCAATGACACCATTTTCGTCACCGACCTCAAAAAGATCCCCAAACTGGCCGCCGACTGTGACGGCCTGATCTATTCGAAGGAAGTCGAGGATTACCAACGCTTCGGAGTAAATGTCCTAAAGGACGGCCTGATCGTCGATATGGTGGAAAAACCCGATACCCCGGTGTCCAAACTGGCCCAGGTCGGTCTCTATTATCTCAAGGATGGCCAAGGGTTCATGAATTACATCGATGAAACCATCGCCGCCGGGGATACGGTCAAGGGGGAATATTATCTTCCGGCCGTTTTCATGCGCATGATTAAGGACGGCGCCAGATTCAACGCTCCCGAACTGGAGGCCTGGCTCGATTGCGGCAAACCCGATACCCTGCTCGAAACCAACCGCTACCTGTTGCGAGGTCGCCATTACAGTCACGGCGAAGTGTACAACTCGGTTCTGATCGAACCGGTGCATTTGGAAAAGGGGGTGGTGGTGCGTAACTCCATTGTCGGCCCCAATGTTTCCGTGGCTCCCGGTTGCGTTATCGACCAATGTATCATCAAGGACTCTATTCTCAACACCGACAGCCGCGCCGAAAATATTATCCTGCATCATTCCATTCTCGGTGACAGCGTTACCCTGGTCGGTTCACTGCGCAAAATGAACATCGGTGATTTTTCGTTGATTGAAATGGAAGGCTAAAAAGGAAGTCTGTCGTGAAGTGTCCCGTATGTCGATATGGTGAATTCCAGGAATTATATCTGCGCACCGAAGGTTTTTCCGTGGACATTAAGGAGTGCAGGGTTTGCGGAACTGTCTGGTCGGTAAACCACGGCGTGAAGGAGGTCATTTTCGATGCCCACGGGAATTCGTTTCTGGAGGTGACTTCCGAATGTGTGGAAGCCGACGACTATAGCTTTGCGGTCTGACCGGTGGAAACAACCGACTGACTTTTCGACCTGGCCCAAGGGTTCTGGAATGCCTTCCGGAGCCCTTGGCGTATGGAAGAGGATTAGAGAATGGCGGCCAGGTATTCCGTGGTCGTCTCCCGGCGTTCTTTTTCCATCATTTTCAGATCGACCTCGACGAATTTTTCGTCCGGTGTCACCTTAAAGATCGGCTGTCCTTTCTGGACGATAATGCCGTCTC
>JARRKW010000484.1:0-2098 GCA_037387645.1 Desulfuromonadaceae bacterium | reverse complement strand
GAGCGTCTGACTACGGATCAGAAGGCCGGGAGTTCGAATCTCTCGCGGTGCGCCACTAAAATCAAGGGCTTAGCTGATTTTCGGCTAAGCCTTTTTATATTTTTCCGGTAGTGATTTTACGACTACAGGAAATTTATCCGCCATTCTTCTCCTGAAACAAAGACCGGATAGAACCCCGACCAGATTCGGTTCCCGTTGGAATATTTTCAATGCATATCCGTCCCGACGGTCGAAGACGCTAAAATCGGCAAACCATCAGGAAGCCTTTAAAGTAAATTGGCGCCCATTGGTTGATATTGTCTAATTTTTAGTTACCCTTTCGACATGTCATTTTCGGCGGTCCGTATTGCTGGCCATGATGCGGGTTATGTCGTTTGTCTGGGATGTTAGAACGACGATTCCATCAGGAGGGGAGATGGAAACAGGTACCAAACAGAAATGCAAAACTATTTGGTAACCACCCAACAGCATGCGCCTTTGGGTGGTTTTTGTCTTTTATAGCGCACTGTTTTGAAGGAGAAATTGTCGTGGGCAGGTTTCGGGTCATCGAGTTTCAATTGCTGCAGGCCTGCAATGCCCATAATCTTGACCCCCGCTGGGTACGCCGCTTGCCGGCTGGGATCATCTTTACGCGGAAGACCAAAGAACCTGACTCCGAAGCGCATGACACCCTCAATATCCGTCAACCCTATAACCTGATTCCCGGGGACCTATAGGATGAAGACCCCACCGTTTCCGGCAAAGGGCGAAATCGAACTGTCATGCTCTGCCTATCGCTGTGATGAGCTGCAGCTGGTGGGAATTGAAAAGACCAACAGCGCCGTCCTGGCCAGATGTCTGGCTGCTGAGGAGGGGGGCGAGGATCTCGTCAGCGAATTGCAAACCCACTATCAACCCCGCTTTGATGACTCCGGTCGCAGGGACCGGTTCGGATTTCTCATCGAGGTCGGTGGAAGAATCGCCGGTCTCACGATGCTCACCATTGCCAGTTGGGAGCAACGCTGCGGTTATACTTCCGCCGATATCCTGCCGTTGTTTCGTGGCCGTCGCATTGCCGCGCGGAGCAAAGAGATTTTGTTTCAGCTCGGTTTTGTCGAGTTAGGACTGGACTTTATCGAGATCCGCTGTGCCCTGGACAATCAGGCATCGAAATGTTCCCTTGAACATACGCCGGGACTCCGGCTGATCGGTGTGGCTGAAGCTTCCGCGTCGCGTAGTGGTTCCCCTGAATATGTCTATGTCCTCACTAAACCGGAATGGGAAAATCATTATCGACGTGAGGGGGTGCAAGGCCTTCAGCGTTCATCACCCATTGCCCACAAGAAGTGATCTTAGTCAATAAGGTACCGTTTTTCCAGAAAGCAAGACCAGTATTATTGGGATTTGCCCAAATTATCCTTGTCATCAAAACCAAACGTTCACTTCGCCTTGAATCCCACCAGAAAAATGTCATCTGCTAATTCCGATGGTAGCCACCTGCGCCCTTTCCACCCGGAAATATAAATAATTGGTAATCTCAAGGCCATAGTCCCGTAATGATGCTTGAGGTAAAGTAAATTGTAACCTTGAAAAAACAACCCTCTGTTGCCTTTTGTTTCTCCCTTCTTTAAGGCACAGAGATTATGCCCCACTCTTATGCCTCCTTAGAGTGGGGTCTTTTTTTACCTGACCAGTGAGAAGGCCTTGCAGTGAATGTACGAAGTCTACCGTTCAATGAGAAAACCCCGCGATCCGCAAATCGTGGGGTTTTCCGTTTGATGACCAGTGATTTTTGAGACAAACTAAATTCTTTACTATTTAATCGCCTACTTGACATAGAATCTTACGCAGGCTCGTTGGAACGTATGAGATCTTTACGATCCATGTGAAGAAAATGGTAACAAATGCCCAAATGTCAAGCCCGACCCCCCCATGCCACCATATATTCTTTATTTATATTTTTGTTAAAAATGTCTTTCCTCAAATAAAGGCCTGGAAATAAAAACAGAAAGGTAAAACTCTCTTTTTCGAATGACCCTATAAATTGAAGACCTGAATAAAACCCGATCAAAAGAAATGGCCAGCTTAATATTTGCTTTGATTTATTTGATAATTTCAT
>JARRKW010000483.1:0-2104 GCA_037387645.1 Desulfuromonadaceae bacterium | reverse complement strand
CAAATCATCGCCGGGTTGGGCAATGGTGGCGCCGATGGAGATGGTGACCTGCTGTCGGTTGCCGTTGAGTTGGATGCTGGTGTGTTCCACCAGCTTGCGGCAGCGCTCGGCAACGGTCATCAGGTCCTGCTGATCGACATTACGGATGACCCCGACAAACTCTTCGCCGCCCCAGCGGCCGTACAGATCGTAGGGGCGAGCCGTCGCCGCCAGGGTTTTTGCCACCGTCTGCAGGGCCTTGTCTCCCCCCTCGTGACCGCAACGGTCATTGAACAGTTTGAAATGATCCACATCCAGGAACAATATCCCGAAACGCAGACCATAACGCAGGGTTTCGCTCAGGCGTGATTTGATTTCCGATTCAAGATAGCGCCGGTTGCTCAGTTGGGTCAATTCGTCGAGCAGGGCCAGCTGTTCCAGCTCCTTAACCCGCAAGTCCAGGGCCACCTTTTGGCTCAGGTCGGAAAAAAGTTCCGCTGCGCCGATAATGTTTCCCCGCCTGTCGCGCAGGGGCGTCACCCGAACCCACACCGGTACCCGGTGTCCGTCCTGATGGTGCAGATAGACTTCATTCTCCCGGGTTTTCCCATCCGCCATGGTCAGGGCCAGAGGACAGGTGTGCTGGCAGAGTTGATTGCCCTGGCTGTCCACATGCATCAGGAGATTGTCGGAACAGCAGGATCCCAATACCTGCTCGGCCGGGTATCCGGTAATGACGCTTGCCGCCCTGTTCCAGCGCAGGATCTTCCGATCCAGGTCCACCAGATAGGCGCCGTCATGGAGATTTTCAATAAGATCCTGGATGTCGAAATTCATGGGTTTTTCTGTTCGGTTAGTGAGGGTATTTCAGTATTGAGATCCTGCATATTAGCAGGGAACGGAAGGTTAAGCAACCGTTTGCGCCGAGTTGTTTCGGCTGTTTGTGCCGTTCCCCGGGCGGCTCGATGCCGGTGGAAACAGGTTGCTTTTGCCCGTTTTTTCGGGGGGAAGAGTTTATGCGAGGGCCCCTGCCATCTGCTGCCAAAAGGTTTCTCAGCCCTTGGCGGAAAGGTTTGGGGTGCTCTGCGGGAAAACTGTGGGCTACGGGATTTTACGGAAAGGCTGGGGAAATGCCGTCTTTTGGCCGGGGTGCCGGCTTTTGCTTCTCGGCTCGATTTAGCCTGGAGGAAAGGTGGCACCCTTGGTTTTTGGGGGATTAGAGGGTTCATATGGGACAGGCATGAAGGCGCCGGAGGGTTTTTCCTAGGGCTGTTGGGTGATCTGGCGGCCCGGCATGAAAAATGTAATTAAATCATTGTCAATCCCTGTTCGGGAGATTTGCATGCCTGTCGTTTATGTCCTGCTGTTGAGTCTGCTTGTTTATGCCACCCCTGTTTTTGCCGGCCGGGCTCTGCTGGTCGAGCGGGTGGCCGTGCCACCGGTCATTGACGGTCGGGCCGATGATGCCGCCTGGTCTCCGGCCCGGAAGACAGCGGTGCGGGACGTGGTGGCCGATATCGATATTCGCTTGCAAGCGGTACACGATGGCGACCGGATCTATCTGCTGGTTCGCTTTCCCGATGCCGACGAAAATCGACTCCATCGGCAACTGGTCTGGAATCCGGTTCTGAAGAGTTATGAGGATGGTCCCACCCGGGAAGATTGCTTGGTGCTGAAATGGAGCATGGTTCCCCAAGAAACCAACCTGACCCTGAAGGAAAACCGTCCTTATCAGGCCGACATCTGGTTCTGGAAGGCCCACCGCACCGATCATGCCGGGTTTGCTGATGACAAGGTGCAATATTACACCACGACCCGGGATAAGAAGGCCAAGCTGCTCATTTCCAGCGAGGGGAACGTTTTCTATCTGCAACGTCTCGGCGATCAGGGCCAGCCGGCCTACCAACCCCTGTTGCCCGTGACATACAGCGGAGACCAGGTCGCCAAGTATGAACAGACGACGCCCTCCGGAAGCCGTGCCGATGTTCGGGCCAAAGGCGTTTGGTGGCAGGGGGAATGGACGGTTGAATTTTCCCGCAAGCTCGATACCGGACACAGTGACGATGTGCGTTTTCGGCTCGACGGCCGTTATCCATTCGGGGTCAGTCGTTACGAAATCGCCGGC
>JARRKW010000482.1:0-2110 GCA_037387645.1 Desulfuromonadaceae bacterium | reverse complement strand
GGGAATAACCCACCGAAAGCAGTGTTTCCCTAATCTTTTGGCGGGAATCTGAATCACCATGAACCAGAAGAATATGTGTGGCTGAAAGCATTTCTTGGAAGCTCCTTGAGCTGGGTAGCAACAAACAATCTGCGAACACCAAGCAGGGGAATTCAACCTATTTACCCCGAAACCGGATCAACGCAAGCCTGGCTATCCAGCAAGATACACACCTGTTTTTCACAGGTGGTTAAAAAAAGCAAATTCACTTCCCCTTATGCAAAAAATTTCATAAAACAGCAATGACCCGCACACAAATCTAGAAAATTCTTGACAACAAAGCCATAGACGAATAACGTTCACTGCCTATGGAGATAAAAAGAACGATTGACGAAATAGACCACCAAATACTGGACATTCTTCAAAGCAAAGCGCGCATCCCCAATGCCGAGATCGCCCGCCAGATTGGCATGGCCCCATCGGCAGTCCTGGAAAGAATTCGCAAACTCGAAAACCAAAATATCATTTCCGGCTATGAGGTCCGGTTAAATCCAGATCACTTTGGACAAAAATTGTCCGCCTTTGTCTTTGTCGAAACCGATTCGCCAGGATGCCTGAACTTAGCGGAAAAACTCGCTGGTATTGCCGGAGTCCAAGAGATTCATCAGGTGGCCGGCAAAGACGGCTATCTCATGAAATTGCGTGTTGCAGACACTGCAACCCTGGGGCGGATTCTACGCGACCACATCAGCAGTCTCGACGGGGTCCGCAACACCCATACGCAAATTGTTCTTGCAACGATCAAGGAAACCTGGAAACTAGACCTGACCGCGAACACTGTTGCGTCCCCCTGATTGCGGAAGCAACAATATTTTTCATACGCCAACGGTACAACCAAATAATTACAATAATTACAATCAATTGTAAATTTATTTTATCCCTTTACTTAAAACAGCATTGGAGGACGCCACTATGCCGATGTCAGAATCGTTCAGAACTCGCCTGCTCCCCAAGGTCGAATCCATTGTCGAACATTACGGGACCCCCTTTCACATTTATGATGAGGCGGGAATCCGCAACACCGGGGAACTACTCAAAAAAGCTTTTTCCGGCGTTGCAGGTTTTCGCGAGTATTTCGCTGTCAAAGCGTTGCCCAATCCCCGCATCCTGGCACTTATGAAAGAAATGGGATTCGGCTTTGACTGCAGTTCCATCCCGGAATTGATCCTCAGTCGCCGACTGGGTGCCCAGAGTGAAGATATCATGTTCACCTCCAACAACACCAGCCAGGAAGAATTTCTTTTCGCCCAGCAGGAAGGGGGCTGTATTCTCAACCTGGACGACATAAGCCTGATCGACAAGGTCCCCCATTTTCCCGAGTTGATCTGTTTTCGCTACAATCCGGGTCCTCGCCGCACCGGCAACGTCATCATCGGTAATCCGGTCGAAGCCAAATACGGCGTCTCGCACGATCAGATCATTGAGGCCTATCGGCAAGCAGCTACACGTGGGGCAAAACGATTTGGTCTGCATACCATGGTGGCCTCCAACGAGTTGGATTATTCCTATATGGTCGAAACCGCCCGCATGGTTCTCGACATTTCCCAAATGGTGGAACGGGAACTCGACATCCGTTTTGAGTTCGTCAACATTGGTGGAGGATTCGGCATCCCCTACCAACCGGATCAACAACCACTCAATCTCTTTGCCATGGCCACGGAGATCACCGAACTATTTGACAACTTCAAGACCCAACATGGCTACTGCCCACGCATGTACATGGAAAGCGGTCGCTACATGACCGGCCCCCACGGCGTTCTGGTAACTACCGCCATCAATTCCAAAGACACCTATCGCAAATACGTCGGACTTGATGCCTGCATGTCCGCGTTGATGCGTCCGGCCCTCTACGGTTCCTATCATCACATTGACGTCATCGGCAAGGAGGACCAACCCAAAACCGAAGTCTACGATTTGGTCGGATCGCTGTGCGAGAACAACGACAAGTTCGCCATCCAGCGCGAACTCCCCCCCATCGTCGATGGCGATTTGATAGCGATTCATGACAGCGGAGCCCATGGCCACGCCATGGGTTTCCAATACAACGGCCGTCTGCGTCCCCAAGAGCTGC
>JARRKW010000481.1:0-2115 GCA_037387645.1 Desulfuromonadaceae bacterium | reverse complement strand
CGATGGCAGCAAATGGGCCGTCACCGCCCGCGGTTTCAACGGTCGTTTCGCCAACAAGCTGCTGGTGTTGATGGATGGGCGCAGTGTCTATACCCCGCTGTTCTCCGGGGTCTACTGGAACATGCAGGACACCCTGCTGGAAGACATCGAGCGTATCGAGGTTATCCGCGGGCCGGGAGCCGCGTTGTGGGGCGCCAACGCGGTCAACGGCGTGATCAATATCATCACCAAGCACGCCGAAAAGACCAACGGTCTGTTGTTCAAGGCAGGCTATGGCACGGAAGAACAGGGGTTTGGTTCCATTCGTTACGGCAGTTCCGTCGGGGAAGATGGCGACTACCGGGCCTACCTGAAATATTTCAACCGGGACGGCTATGATGCCAGCGGCGGCGGCGAAGCCGCCGATGACTGGGACGCCTACCGTGGTGGGTTCCGCTACGATGGCCGCCTGGGATCCAGGGATACCCTTACCCTGCAGGGCGACCTCTACAGTGGGACAGCGGGGCAAACCGACCAGGAACTCAGCCTGCTGCCGCCCACCTTCCGCACCACATCGAACAGCGACACGGAATTTTCCGGCGGCAACCTGCTGCTGCGCTGGGAGCGATCTTTTTCCTCCGCCTCCGACCTGGCGTTGCAAATCTACTACGATCGGACCAAATGGGACGAAACCGCCCTGCTGAAAGAAACCCGCGACACCCTGGATATGGATTTCCAGCACCGGTTTCCCCTTGGCCGGAGCCAGGAGATCATCTGGGGACTGGGCTACCGGGTCAGTTGGGACGACATTGATCCGACTGAGCCCGGCATGATCTTTGGTGATGACGACCAGACCGATCAGACCTTCAGTTTGTTTCTTCAGGACGAAATCACCCTGAAGAAGGATCTGCTGCGTCTGATTCTGGGCTCCAAGGTGGAACACAATGATTATACCGGTTTGGGATTCCAACCCAATGCCCGTCTGATCTGGACCCCCTCCGAGCACCATTCCTTCTGGGCCGCCGTTTCCCGGGCGCTACGCACTCCGTCCCGGATCGAGGAGGACGCCACCATGCGGCTCTGGTTGTTGCCCTCAACCCCGCCTACGATAATTACCGGTATGGGCAACAAGAGTTACGCCAGTGAAAAGTTGCTGGCCTGGGAACTCGGCTACCGGACCATACCGGACCCGGCGTTTTCTCTGGATCTGGCTCTGTTCTTCAACATTTACCGGGATCTGCGCTCTTTCGAAGTGCAGACGGCCGACTTTTCCACCCTGCCGGATTACGTGAATCTTCCCGCCGTCACGGATAACAAGCTGGAAGCCAAAACCTGGGGTTTTGAGCTGAGTGGTGACTGGCAGGCGGCCGACTTCTGGCGACTGCAGGCGAGCTACAGCTACCTGCAAATGGATGTCGATACGTCCGGGGACAGCGATAATACCAACAGCATCGCCCTGATGGAGGGGACCAGCCCCAAACAACAACTTTCTCTGCGCTCGTCGCTGGATTTGCCGCATAAGGTCGAACTCGATCTTTGGCTGCGCTATGCCAGCAGACTTAAACCTAAATCCCAGGGCATCAACGACTATCTGACCCTGGATCTGCGCCTTGGCTGGCAGCCCTGCCCGGGCCTGACCCTGGCCCTGGTCGGCCAGAATCTGTTGCAAGGCAGCCACCGGGAATATGATCCGGAGTTCCAAATACCTGCCTCGGAGATACCTCGTGGCATATACGGCCAAGCAATTTGGCGTTATTGAGCGCCCTGCGCCATGAACCTGAGCGGATTGCCTTTCTATCAGACCCCTATGAATTTTCGTATCGCGGTTAAATATGCCACCTGGTGGTTGCTGGCCGGTGCCGTCATGCTGTTGTCGCCGGCGGCAGGCCAGGCGCAACTGCAAAAAGAGCAGGTCATGACCGCGATCATCTATAATTTTGCCCGTTTTGTCACCTGGCCGGAAAGCTCATTTTCCGCGCCGGACGACCCCCTGATCATCGCCGTCATCGGGGACGGCACCCTGCAAAAAGAGCTCTCCAGCCTCAATGGCAAACAGCTTGAGGGCCGGCCCATCGTCATCAAGCCGCTATCCTTTAAGCAGGCAGCGCACTCGAATCCGCCATTCCACATGCTGTA
>JARRKW010000480.1:0-3063 GCA_037387645.1 Desulfuromonadaceae bacterium | reverse complement strand
GTTCCCGAACCGCGCACCGAAGCGGCAGATGAACCACCCTCCTGGCGTATCGTTGCTCTGGGCGACAGCCTTACCGCCGGCTATGGTCTGTCCTCCAAACAGGCCTTTCCGCCCCAGCTGGAAAAGGCGTTAAAGGCCCGGGGCATTATGGCCGAGGTCATCAACGCCGGGGTGTCCGGGGATACCACCGCCGATGGCCTGGCCCGGCTGGAAGGGGCACTGGCGGAACAGCCGGATCTGGTTATTGTCGAATTTGGCGCCAACGACGCCCTGCGCGGACTGCCCCCCGAGGCAGCGGCCGCCAATCTCGATACCATTCTCAGTCGGCTGCAGGAAAAAAACATTCAAGCGCTGCTGACCGGCATGGTCGCCCCGCGCAATTTCGGCCCCGAGTATTATAACAATTTCAATGCCATCTACCCCCGGCTGGCTGAGAGATACGGCATACCCCTCTACCCCTTCTTCCTGGAGGGAGTCGCCGGCGATCCCGCCCTCAACCGGCGGGACGGCCTGCACCCCACCGCCGCCGGGGTCAAGGTTATCGTTCAGCGGATTCTCCCCCTGCTGCTGGAAACCCTGGGAAGAATGCAGGAAAAAAGGTCCGCAACCAACAGGAAGAAACAGCCATGACCTACCGGGAACTGCAACGGGCTCTGGAAATCCTCGGCCTGCCCGAACGGGCCAGCCTCAAGGAGATCAAATACCGGCACCGCAAGCTGGTCAAACGGCACCATCCGGACCGCCATCCGGAGGAGACGCCGGAACGCATCCGGGAAATCAACGCCGCCTATGAACGGGTACGGGCCTATTGCGCTGAGTATCGTTTCTGTTTTTCGCAGGAAGAATTTTATGAGCAGAACCCGGAAGAACGTCTGCGGCGCCAGTTCTCCCAGGATCCGGTCTGGGGCGGCTGAAACCACAGCCGGTCAGGTAATGAGTTCGAACAGCTGGGTTTCATCGTTGAAGGAAAAGATTTCGCCGGTTTCAATGAGATAATGCCAACCATGGATCTCCAGCGTCCCCGCCCGGTAGCGTTCCCGGATGTAGGGATAACCCAACAGATTGCGCATCTGCACCAAAATGTTGACCTGTTCGGTCAACCACTCCCGTTCCGCGGCTGAATCACCGATCATCAGACGATCGACCCGCCCCTTGACCTCTCTGGACACCTCCAGCCATTTGCGCACATGGGGCAGATGATCCAGCTCCTCCGGTGGCAGATTCAGAGCCGCACAGCCCCCGCAATTGGAATGTCCGCAGACGACGATGGTGTCGACCTTAAGGGCCAGCACGGCGTATTCGATGGCCGAGGTGGTGGCGACATAGTCCTCGGTCTGGCGGTACGGCGGCACGATATTGGCGATATTGCGGACGATAAACAGCTCACCGGGATTGGTCCGGGTGATCAGATTGGGCACTACCCGGGAATCGGAGCAGCCGATGAACAGGGTATGGGGTTTCTGTTGACGTCCCAGTTCCCGGAACAGTTCCCGGTGGTCCTGGAAATCCTCTTCCCTGAATTTCATATAGCCCTTGAACAGCTTGTCCATATACCCCGGTTCCTTTACTCCTGTGCTAGGACGGACAAAGAAAAACTCCTGCCCCCCGCCGGGGAGAACAAGAGTTTCAACGTGCTGCCGTCAACAGCATAAACGGTAGAAGCAAGCGTCTGGTCTGTCAAGCCCAATCGGCAATTCAGGCGGAGAGATCGAGAAAGGTGCGCACCGACTCCTCGGTCCGGTTCATGATCTGCTCCCAGCGCACCCCGGCTGCCGCCAATTCCCGCAAGGCATCATCGAACTCGCCAATCCCCTGGGCGATATGGGCGTCGCTGCCGATGGTCACCGGCGCTCCCAGTTCGGCGCAGAGCCGAATGATTTCCCGGCAGTTCACATCACTCCCCTTGCGACTGATGGAAAAGGAGGAATTGTTGATTTCCAAAGCGGTGCCGGTTTCCACGCTTTTGGCCACCACCACCCGATAGTCGAGGGGAAAGTTGGGATTGCCCGGATGGGCGACGACCTTGACCCGGGGAACCGATCAAGCAGCGCGGCATCGAGATCCAGCTGCCCGATTCCGATAATATTGGCCTCGATCCCCCGCAGCACCCGCACACCGTGCAGATACTCCGGCACAAAGCGCAGGGCGGCAAAATGGTAGGCGTGCGGTCCGCCGGGCAGGGCCGGGCCATGATCGGTCATGGCGACCATCTTCAAGCCCTTCCGGGCCGCTTCCTGGGCGATTTCCGCAATGGTGCTATAGGCATGACCGGAACCGACCGTATGAATGTGCAGGTCGGCTTCCGGGGCGGACGGATATGACATGAATTTTTCCTTTCCTGGTACCACAAGTCCGGCTTCCGGTCGGGCATTTCCTGCCCGGAAAGCCAAGTATCGTATACATAGCACAATCGCTTGGCAAGAGCCAGTCTCCTGTAGGCGTCCGAAAACTCCAGGGGAACGGAGACAACGGCAGATTGAAGATTTTACAAATGGGAAACTCCTTGGGGCTGAATATTCGCATAACCCTGATTTGCCAATTTCAGCGGAATGCACTTGGCAAAAGGGTGAGGTGCGACGAAGCGTCGGCGTGCTTCCTTGGACAATCGGTGAGAATTTCCCTGTCACCGGCGTACGCTCCCCGCAGGGGAAGGCGGTTTTTGCCTACTTTTTGTCGTCTTGGATAAAAAAGTAGGTCGCCGGTCGGGGCGAGTCCCGACGGTTTTGGAGTTGTTCCAGTTTTTTGATGCGGTTCACTGCGTTCACCGGCATCTTACGGGCGGTGGGAGTGGCTTCAGCCGCGATGAATTGCTTTTCGGCAATAGTTGTCACCGGCAGACCCCGTGGTTGCGTCCCCGGACGACGCCCGTAAGCATTTCCCGGAAGGAAATCCGGGAAATATGCAAATCCCTTGTGAGCTGCCGCCGTCCATGATATTTTAAGGGTCTTGCTTAAAACCCGTACCCGCACAGGAAACCATGCAGACCAGCGACATTCTATCTCAGGTCGACCGCCCCTCCCGCTACCTCGGCGGGGAAATGGGAAGCATCCATAAAGATCCCAA
>JARRKW010000479.1:0-2775 GCA_037387645.1 Desulfuromonadaceae bacterium | reverse complement strand
GGCGGCCTGCCGGCACACCTGCTGGGCCGACGGCAAAAGCGGCAGGATCTGGCACTCGTTCAGACTGACCGCATTCTGTTCGGAATCCTGCTCGATGCGTGAAAGGGTCAGCAAATCGTCGATGATGGCCTCCAGGCGGTCCGATTGGCGAGCCACGATGCCGAGGAAACGCTCGGCGGTCTGGGGCTCTTGCAGGGCTCCGGTCAGCAGGGTTTCCACCATGCCCTTGATGGCGGTGATGGGGGTTTTCAATTCATGGGACACGTTGGCGACGAAATCCCGCCGCATGGTTTCCAGGCGCCGCAACCGGGTAACGTTGTTGAAGACCAGCAGGGCGATGAGGATGCCGACCTGGGACAGGCGCAGGGTCTGCGCCATGGTGGTGACCGAAATGAAAACCCGCACAATGACGGTGATGGTTTGCTGCCGGACCACCGGGACGGCCACATACATCATTTTCTGTTGCAGGGTATTGCTGAATCGGGTGGATATTCCCACCCGGCCGGCCAGGGCTTCCGCCACTTCCGGACGCCCGGCATGGTTGTCCATGCGGGCAAAGTCGAATCACCCATCAGTATGGGGAGCAAATGTTAGTTTTTGATTAGTCTCAGCCGACATGCAAGAAAAAAATAACGCAATCCTCGTTATGGGCTAATCGCTCTGTTTCCTTGTGTTTTGGGGTTAAAACCCATAATATAGTAAAGTTGTTTTCGGAGATAACCCTTTGACCCAAGTCGCACTCAAATATGGCCATCGATCCGTGCCCTGTCAGTTGCCGGAAGCTCGTCTGCTGCGGCCGGTCGAGCCTGATTCCCCTGCCTCGGCCGTGCAGTTAATCGCGAGGGCCCTGGA
This sequence comes from Desulfuromonadaceae bacterium, assembly GCA_037387645.1. Taxonomy (GTDB): domain Bacteria; phylum Desulfobacterota; class Desulfuromonadia; order Desulfuromonadales; family Trichloromonadaceae; genus Trichloromonas. The sequence continues at coordinate 1,923 of JARRKW010000479.1, read as the reverse complement.
CGCTCCCATCGGTTCGCCGCCGCTGGAACAGATCGTTCGGCCCGGGGAGCGGGTGGTCATTGTGACCTCCGACATCACCCGCTATACCGGCAGTGAACAGTATCTGCCGCTGCTGGTGGAGCGGTTGAATAAGCGGGGCATTCCCGATCGGGATATCGCCATTGTCATCGCCCTGGGCATCCATCGCAAACAGAGCGAGTCCGAACATCGCAGCATTCTGGGGCCCCTGTTCGGCCGCATTGTGGTCCACGACCATGACTGCGACGATCCGAAGCAGCTGGTCGCGTTGGGCACCACCACCAGCGGGGTGCCGGTCTGGATCAACCGGTATGTGGCCGAGGCCGACCGGGTGATTGTCACCGGCACCGCCGGTTACCACTATTTTGCCGGTTTCGGCGGCGGTCGCAAGGGGCTGGTGCCCGGGGTGGCCGGCCGACAGACCTGCCTGGCCTCCCATTTTTCGGTGTTCAATCCGCCGCCGGTCGGAGGGCGTCATCCGGCGGCATGCACCGGGGTGTTGAACGGCAACCCGGTGCATGAGGTATTGCTTGAGGCGGCGCGCATGGTTCGACCGGATTTTTTGCTCAATACCGTGCTGGCCCCGGATAAACGGATTCTTAACGTCTTTTGCGGGGAACTCGAAGCCGCGCATCTGGCCGCCTGTGAACGGGTGCGCGAGCTGTATGGGGTTTCCCTGGAGACACCCGCCGATCTGGCGGTGGTGTCCTGCGGCGGGCATCCCAAGGATATTAATTTCATCCAGGCCCACAAGGCCCTCGATTACGGGGTTCGGGCCTTGCGGCCGGGAGGGACGGTGATTCTGCTGGCGGCCTGTCCCGACGGTTTCGGCAATGCGACCTTTTTCGACTGGTTCCGTTATCGGGATCCCGCCGCCTTCGAGGCGGCCCTGCGCAGCCACTACGAGATCAACGGCCAGACCGCTTATGCCACCCTGATGAAAGCCCGCAGCTACCGGGTGCTGCTGATCAGCGGTTTCAGTGAAGAGGAAACCCGGACCATGGGGATGGAAAAGGCGGTCGATCTCGAACAGGCCTTGCGCATGGCGCGGGAGGGGCTGCCGCCCAATCCCCGGGTGGTGATCATTCCCGATGGCGGCACGGTATTGCCGGAGCTTTGCTCATGACCCGAGCCGAAGTGTTGAAAAAAGTGCTCCAGGCCGATGTGCTGCCGACGTTGCCGGCGGTGGCCGCGCGCCTGCTGAGCATCGCCTCCAAGGAAGAGACGACCATGACCGACATTGCCGATCTGGTGTCGATGGATGTCGCCCTGTCGGCCAAAGTTCTCAAAGTCGTCAACTCCGCCTATTACAGTTTTCCCCAGTCCAACGGTTCCATCCATAAGGCGGTTTCGGTCCTGGGCACCAACGCGGTGCGCAGTCTGGTTCTGTCCTTCTCCCTGCTCAACATCAACCGCCGGGGGAGCGACGACCCTTTTGACTACGAGATCTTCTGGAATCGCTCTCTGGCCACCGGGGTTGCGGCCAAGCTGATCATGGGTCAGTTTCAAAAGAGTGATCCGGAAGAAATCTTCATTGTCGGCATGCTGCAGAATGTGGGCGAAATGATCCTGGCCCGCAGCTTTCCCAAGCAGTACGAGGAAGTTCTGGGGCAGGCCGGGGAGGATGGAGAGCTGCAGCTGGCCTTGGAGCGGAATATGTTCGGCGCCGACCATGCCTTCATCGGCGCCAAGGTGCTGCAGCATTGGGGACTGCCGGCTTCCCTGGTTCTGCCCACCGCCTATCATCACAGCCTGGAACAATTCAAGGGGGGCAAGCCGGAGCTGGTGCGGACGGCCGCCGTGGCCTATCTCTCTTCCCTGCTGTCGGGCATGTTCTATGCGCAGCATCCGGAAGTTTTGCACCAGCGCTTCCGGGAGGAATCCCGACGGCTGCTGGATCTGGAT
>JARRKW010000478.1:0-2128 GCA_037387645.1 Desulfuromonadaceae bacterium | reverse complement strand
CATGACTTTTTTCAATGGTTCGACAATGCTTCGGGAAAGGAAGAAGCCAAGTGCCATGGCCAGCACGGCCGCCAGCAGGGTCATAATCAGGGCCGTCAGTTTGCTGGCATCGGCATCGGCTTCAGCGGTCTGACTGACTTCGCCGGTGAGCTGATTGTTTAAGGCGATGAGTTCGTCAATGGTCTGCATTGCGGCGGCGAAGGTTTCGCGTTCGGTTCCGAACGCGATGGCGGCGGCAGCCCGCAGGGATTTGATATCGTTGGCGGCAATCTCCTGGGCCTCGGTAAAGATCGACTCCATGTTTTGCAGGGTCGGTTCCACTTCATGGCTGAACAGTTTTTTAGCCCCGTTGACGTTGTTCTCGGCCATCAATTCATTGATCTTTTGACCCAGACCATGAAGTTTCTGGTGTGGTGGCTCGAACTTGGCCAGAACGGCGTTGAATTCGTCGTCCTCCGATGAAAAGGTGCTCAGCCATTTTCCCAGGCCGCAAAGCGTCGGATCCAGCTGGCGGTCAAAGTGTCTGCGGTTGGCGATGGCCTGATCGAGGGCGGCAACCCATTTGACATGGTCCAGTTTTCTGGCCACGAGGGATGCTTCGACATGCTGGACATCGTCCAGTTCAACCCTTTGCACCAGTGCCAGCAGTTTCCCGTGTTCGCTTTTCCACTGTTCCAGTTGCTGCTTGAAGCGGTTGGTCAAGCTCGTTTCTTCGGCGTTTTTGGGCAGGGCCAGGTAGCTGTTGAGTTCGCTGTCGAAATTTTGCCAGAGCTTTTTCAGGTTGTCGATTTCTTCGGTCCGCTCCCGGTATGTGAGCGACGGAAGAAGAAGAGTGCGTTCGGCCGATATGACGGCATTCATGGTCGAATCCATGTTGCCGAGATATTGCACTGCCGGCAACCTGGTTTTGGAAACATCCATCAAGCTTTGGTCTACAGAGTTCAGTCCCAGCCAGCCCGCCGTTCCAACCGCGATGCAGAGCAGGGCAACGGCGGCAAATCCGGCAATCAGTTTAGCAAAGATTTTCATTGAATTTACCTCTCCATGATTGTATTGACCCGGTTGCGTTATTCCTGGAAGTTGAATGAGACGGTGTTTTGTTTGAAATATGCAAGCATTGGACCAAAAGGCTAATGAGAGGATTGCGCCCTGTTTTCCTTGCAGAAGGCGTGGGGTCCACTCGTATTTCCTTCCGGGTCGACGCCGGTTGGACGCAATAATCAGGCTGTGCGTATGAATCATCCTGCGATCTGCGGTAAGGTTTCGAGCTCTTGACGAAGACCCATGAATAATCCGGTACTGCCGTCAAAATTTTGAAAGGGATTGGGGGGCGTCACCGCCCCCATTTTTTCTGGGAGGGGTGAAAATGCCGCGAGAGATAGAATCCGGTTTTGAAAGCAGGAAGGTGTGAGCACGACAGCTGGTGCGGCGACCCGCGGAGTTTCGGGCTAGAATCGAGATGTTACCCCATGGGAATGACAGTTCAGGCAATTTTGGCCAGTGCTGTTGTGGGGGGCCGAGGTGTGGCAGCCCCGGCAGAAATAAACCGTTTGGGTGCCGGTGCCGATGGGATTGACCACGCTGTTGACGTTGGTCCCATTGACCGTGCTGCGCAGCAGATAGATGTTGTTGGAGCCGTGGGGTTCGTGGCAGTCCAGACAGGAAAGGGCGAAGTTGGTGCTCGAATCGTAGCTGGTGCCGCTGGTGCCGTCCGTGGTGTAGGGGGCCATGCGCTGTCCCTGCATGCCCGCTGAACCGGCGGTGGCCAGGCCGTGCTTATCCCCGGAGACACCAAAATTGATGGCATTTTTGCTGCCGACGGCGTATTGATGACAGCTCAGACAGAAGCTGTTGTAATCCGGAGTGATGGAACCCTGAACCTCGTTGGAATAAATGGAGCGTACGCTGCCGTCCGGTTCGTGTTTGGCCGGGTCGGATGTGATCACCGCGCCCACGTAGAAGGGGGCACGATAGGTGGCGCCGTTGCTGGTGGCGTACTGTTGCATGGTTTCGCCGGCGCCGTCTCCCCACAGGCTGTCGTGGTCCGAAGGGCGGGAAATGGCGGTGTCGCCCGGGTCGCCGGGGGCGCGCCAGTTGGCTTTGGCCTTATGGATGTTGTGGCAGCCGC
>JARRKW010000477.1:0-3066 GCA_037387645.1 Desulfuromonadaceae bacterium | reverse complement strand
CCGCCCGGGAGTGGAAACCCGTTTAATTTCATGAATCACGTGTTGATTGTCATTATCGAATTTAAGATAAATCCTCAACACCCCTTGCTTTTCATCGCTGATCGTCTTGAAATTCTTGATATATCCAAGATCCTTGAGCACCGAGGCCAGGGCTTCTTTAATTCGGGACGAAGGTACGTCCAGCTTCGGATGCTTCGCAAGGCCCGCATTGCGGATGCGGGTCAGCATGTCCGCGATAGGATCAGTCATTGCCATGGATGCAGCTCCTTAATAATACTTTACCAGCTCGACTTGATGACGCCGGGAAGCTTCCCTTCCGAAGCCAACTTGCGCAGGCAGATCCGGCACATATTAAATTTACGATAATAGGCTTTCGGCCGGCCGCACAGAGGGCAGCGGTTCTTTTGTCTGACCTTAAACTTCTGCGGTCTCGAAGCCCTAATTATCATCGATTTTTTCGCCACTGTTTTCCTCCGCTATGCAACTGGCTTATTTTCTGAAAGGCATTCCCAGGGACGTTAAAAGAGCACGACCCTCTTCATCGGTTCTGGCCGTGGTGACGATGGTGATATTCAGTCCCTTGACCTTGTCAATTTTTTCGAAGTCGATTTCCGGGAAGATGATCTCTTCACGGATACCCAGGGTATAGTTACCCCGACCATCAAACCCTTTGGGGGTTACCCCTTTGAAGTCACGAACACGGGGCAAGGCAATATTGACCAGGCGATCGAGGAATTCATAGGCACGATCCCGCCGCAGGGTCACCCGGGCTCCAATGGGCATCCCTTCGCGCAACTTGAAGGTTGCGATAGAGCGCTTGGCCTTGGTAACCACAGCCTTCTGTCCGGCAATGCTGGTCAGTTCTTCGATGGCCGTATCGATAATCTTGATGTTCTGGATAGCTTCCCCGAGTCCCATATTGAGGACCACTTTTGCTACACGGGGGACTTCCATCACATTTTTAAGCTGCAGGTCTTTCTGGAGTTGTGGCGCCAGCTCGACCTGGTATTTTTCTTTCAGTCTTGCCATGGAAATCCTCCGTTACTTATCCACAATCTCGTTGCACTTTTTACAGTAGCGGACTTTATTGCCATCCTCCAGCACCCGGATTCCGGTTCGAGTCGGCTTATTGCAGGCGCCGCACAGGAGCAGTACATTGGACGCGCTCAAGGCAGCTTCCTTTTCCACAATGCCGCCTTCCTGATTCTGCTGGGAAGGGCGCGAATGCCGCTTAACTATATTCAAGCCTTCAACGGTAAGCCGGCCTTTTTCAGGGAAAGTCCGAGCAACCTTGCCGGTTTTCCCCTTTTCCTTGCCAGCGATAATCATTACCATGTCGTCTTTTTTGACATGAAGTTTTTTGGCCGCCATCTTTTCTATCTCCCAGTGATCTTTTTAGAGGACTTCCGGCGCCAACGAAACGATCTTCATATAGCGTTTGGCGCGCAATTCCCGAGCAACAGGTCCAAAGATACGGGTTCCGATGGGCTCTCCTGCCGTGTTGACAACCACCGCAGAGTTTTTATCAAAACGGATGAACGATCCATCCGGGCGGGGAACCTCCTTGGCCGTCCGAACTATAACGGCACGCACAACATCGCCTTTTTTGACTTTGGAGTTGGGCAACGCCTCCTTGACGGAGCAGATGATAATATCTCCAAGCCCGGCGTATTTGCGTTTGGAGCCGCCAAGCACCTTGATGCAACACAATTTCCGGGCACCGGAATTGTCTGCCACATCAAGCATGGTCTGCATCTGGATCATGACTTGTATCTCCTAAACGGTTACGTGTTTCTCAAGAATCTCGCGGACTCTCCACCGCTTGTCACGAGACAGCGGCCTGGTCTCCACGATCAGAACCTTGTCGCCGACGGCACAATTGTTCTGCTCGTCATGGGCTTTACAGGTAACTCTGCGCTTGATGTATTTTTTATAAATGGGATGTTTGATCAGTTGATCGACCTTGACCACAACGGTCTTGTCCATTTTATCGCTGATCACGATCCCGACCCTGGTCTTTCTATTGCCACGTTCTCGCTGACCACAATCCCAACTCTGTTTTTCTTAGTGCCACGTTCAGTCGTCATATCCGTCCTCGTATCCTCATTATCCCTGTTTCTGCCGCAGTACGGTCTTGACCCGGGCGATATCTTTTCTGACCTGAGGAATCCGGGCGGTGTTTTCCAAATGTCCGGTGTGCAGCTGGAACCGCAAATTGAACAGTTCCTGGTTCAATTCGTCATTTCTGGACTGCAGATCGTCAACACTGAGCTCACTCAGTTCCTTAGCCTTCATCAGCCAACTCCTCCCTTTTGATAAATTTGGTTTTCATCGGGAGTTTGTGGGCGGCAAGCCGAAAGGCTTCGCGAGCATCCTCCTCGGAAACCCCCTGCATCTCGTAGAGAACCATGCCGGGGCGAACAACGGCAACCCAGCTGTCGGGAGAGCCTTTGCCCTTACCCATACGCGTTTCAGCAGGCTTGCGGGTAAGCGGTTTGTCCGGAAACACGCGGATCCAGATATTCCCCCCACGCTTGACATGACGCGTCATGGCACGACGGGCAGCTTCAATCTGCCGGGAAGACAGCCATCCACAGTCCAGGGCCTGAAGACCGAAATCACCGAAGTTCAGATCGGTCCCTCCCTTGGCGGCGCCTTTCATGCGCCCCTTAAATGTCTTTCTATGTTTAACCTTTTTAGGCATTAACATGGCTAGCTTACTCCTATTGCGCTCTTATTGCTGGTCCCGGTTGAGAACTTCGCCTTTGAAGATGAGGACCTGGACACCAATGATGCCGTAGGTGGTCTTCGCTTCGGCAAAGCCGTAATCGATGTCAGCGCGCAGCGTATGCAGAGGAACGCGCCCTTCACGATACCATTCGGTCCGGCTCATTTCCGCGCCGCCCAGACGACCGCTGCAGGTGATTTTGATCCCCTGACCACCAAACTTGAGCGCCATGCTGACACTCTTTTTCATGGCACGCCGGAAGGCAACCCGGCGCTCCAACTGCAAAGCCACGTTTTCCGCCACCAGCTGGGCATCGATCTCGGGCTTACGCACTTCCT
>JARRKW010000476.1:0-2143 GCA_037387645.1 Desulfuromonadaceae bacterium | reverse complement strand
ATCCGCTTTTTCAAAAATGTAGGTCAGCCCTTCCTGTTCCATTTCCGGAGAAATCTCCCCCTTCTGCGATAACAACAGTTCGGCGAAACCCAGGATCGATGCCAGAGGCGTTTGCAGTTCATGAGCGGCGGTGGAAACAAATTCCGATTTCATGCGATCGACCTCCCGCTCGAAAGTCACGTTTCGCATGATGGTAATCAAACCGGTAATGCGGCCATCCTGGGCACATAAAGACGAGGTACGTCCCTGGTAGACCCATTCTCCACTGCCATCCGGAACAGGCAGGGTGAAATCAACCCAACCGTCGCTGCGCTCCCGGGTCATGATCGTCTGCAACTCTTCGAGCAGGCGCTGATCGGCAATGACCGAACCCAGCGGGAGTCCCAGGGAATCGAACAGACAAACCCCCAGCAATTCTTCAGCGGCCCGGTTCATCATGACGATACGAAAAACCGGATCGGTAACGATCAACGGGTCGGCAACCGATTGCAGTATGCCGTCCATTTTGGCCCGGGAGTCCTCCGCCGCAGCCAATGCCAGCTGCACCGATTCCTCGGCCTTTTTACGTTCGGTAATATCGAGAAAACTTTCGAGCAAATACTGGCGGCCATCCAGCACCACCGGCACCACGGTTTTGAGAACCGGTATCATACGGCCATTCGGAATCTGAACACTGCACTCGTTGGAAAGATGCGACAGTCCATCAACCAGCACGGGACAGGCCTGTTTACGCTGATAACCGCTACAGAGGGATCCGATACATTCCCTGCCGATCAACTCCTCCAGAGAGGTGTCCAGTATAAATCCCGCCTGGCGATTACCCTCGACAATCCGAAGGCTCTGAGCATCAATCAGCAGAATCCCCGCCTGCACCGAATCAAATATGGTATCGAGGCGGGTATTGGCATCAACCATGCCTGTTCGTTGCGGCGTCGCTCGGTTACATCATTGAACAGCAGAACCACCTGGACCAAATCCCCACTACGGCTGAAAATCGGAGAACCCACCACGTCGTAGCAATGCAAACCAAGATTCCAGTTGGTTTGAGACGCTCCCCCCCGCCGCTTGACAACCTTATCGAACAAACCGCCGGGACAGCGTATTTCAGTCAGCCAGGGGGGATCCAGATTCCCTTGACTGACCTGCGGTTTGATCCCGGCCGGAAACATTTCCGCCAATTTGGCATTGAAGGAAACGATCTCCCGCTCGGCGTTGAGAACCAGCAACCCCGCTCCGGCGGCATGAAAAATGGCGTCGATCTCGCTATTCGCCAGTTCCAGATCTTCGTTGGTTCGCCGGAGATTCTCCAAAATCTGCTTAAAGCTATCACTGACAATACCGATGGGATCCAGAGTGATCAGCATTTCGTCGTCCAGCTCTTCAGACCGCAACGGCGCAGTCTCCACTACGGCGAGCAATTGGTTCACCTTGTCCCGAATATAGCGGACACTCTTCTGCTGCCATTCCCGCAACAGACGGTTTTCCTGACGCAAACGCAGATTCTCGGCCGCCAACGCCTGCCGTTCGGTATCCTGACCGTCTTGATTTCCTGAAATTGTACTCATCAATGTTCTTTTTCAATGAGGATTGAATAACTGCCTTCCTGCTTCGCGACACTGACCTTGAACCCCATGCTGGTGACCATCTTGGGAATTGTTTGGGTGGCGTCGCGGGAATCGGTCAAAACCCGCAGGGACAGCTGGCCCGCTTTGAGTTTGTGCCGATGAAGATTGACCTCTTTCAGGGTCATCAACAGTGAAGACGGACAAACCTGACCTCGAATATCGTACAGGAGTTCTTCAGGGGCCTTATGCTTCATTCTTCTACCCACCGGATCCGCAGAACATACCTGGATAACAGTTTGCTTCCCAACCAGGCCCCGGGAAAAAGTCCGAGCAAGAACAACAGGCTCTGACCGGCCAACATGGGAAGTCCTCCCAGCAGGTGCCAGACATTGCAGGCCGGTGCCAGACGAGACGCCAATCCCATCATGGTACCACCAAGCAGAGTCCAGAGACACTGCCGAATCGGTATGCGCGTAAAAAAATGCCATTCTCCCAGTTGCAGCGCCGAACCGGCCGAACCCAAAATAATTCCGGCCATCACCGGAAACTGCACCAGGGCAATAGCGTCCAGATGAGGC
>JARRKW010000475.1:0-2143 GCA_037387645.1 Desulfuromonadaceae bacterium | reverse complement strand
TCGCCGATGTCACCCCCCTGGTCATCATAAAAGGTCATGGCCACATTCTGGATGTGGGTAACGCCGCTATTGACATCGCGTTCGGCGGAATCGGCCATCAGCCTCCAGCATCTGACCCCTTCGCGAGTCTCCGTGTAGTCGATCTTTTTCAGGGCCAGATCGATATTCGCGGGCAACGCCTTCAGCATCTCTTCCGGCGAACGTCCCTGAAAATTCCAGGCAATCATTAAAACCAGCGACAATGCCATCGCCACAATTACAAAACCTAAAACATTTCGTGGAGTTATCCGCATCATCATAAGTACGGCCAGTATAACACTTCGTTAGGAAGGTGTAAAGACGATTCCTGCTCTATTGGCATGAGATTTGAAAGAGCGTCATTCCTGCTGCTCGCCGAAGTACCGCGCCGTCACCCTGGACCAGGCGCCGGAGTTTTTCAGAAGAAAATCGCAGATTTCCCGCACGGCGCCTCGCCCCCCGGGACGCCTGGCGACATAATCGACCCAGGGCTTGACGTCGTCGACGGCATCGGCCACCGTCGCCGCAAACCCGACCCGACGCAGCAGCGGCAAATCGACCAGATCGTCACCGACATATGCCACCTCCTCATCGGCCAGGCCAAGGGTTTGCAATAACTCAAGATAGGGGATCAGCTTATCCTTGGCCCCCTGGTAGACCAGATCGATACCCAGCTCTTTGGCCCGCACTGCGACTACCTCCGAAGAACGTCCGGTTATGATGCCGACCCTGATCCCGGCCCGTTGCACCAATTTCAGACCATGGCCGTCCTTGACATCGAAGGATTTGCTTTCCAGCCCGTCATTATCATAAGAAATACGGCCGTCGGTCAAGACGCCATCCACATCCAACAACAGAAGTTTGATCTGCGCCAATGCCAGAGGTTTCATCAAACCACCCCCGCTTTGAGCAAATCATGCAGATGAATGATCCCGACGGGAATCCGACCCTCTTCCGTTTCAAAAACAAACAGCGAGGTGATGGAAAAGGCCTCCATGTTCTGCATGGCCTTGGCGGCCAGATTGGAACGCAGGATCCGCTTGGGATTGCTGGTCATGATTTCGCGCATGGGCCGGTTGAGCGCTTCCAGGTCTTTCTCGATGACCCGCCGCAGATCACCATCGGTAAAAACCCCGATCAGTTGCCCCTGGCTGTCGCAGACGCCGGTAATCCCCAGTTTTTTACTGGTGATTTCAAACAGCGCTTCTTTGAGCAGCGTGGATTCATCGACCAGGGGAATGGCCTGACCGCTATGCATCACATCCTCGACCCGCAACAGCAGTCGTTTGCCGAGACTCCCACCCGGGTGAAACAGGGCAAAATCCTCTTCCTTGAATCCCCGCCGAAGCAACAGGGTCACGGCCAGGGCATCCCCCATGGCCAGAGTCGCCGTGGTGCTGGCCGTCGGGGCCAGCCCGAGGGGACAGGCTTCCTCCTTGACCGAAATATCGAGGAAGATATCGGCAGCCCGACCCAGGGTACTACTGCAACTGCCGGTCATGCCAATCAGCGGCAAGCCCATACGTTTGATGACCGGCAGGATGCGGGTGATTTCTTCGGTTTCCCCTGAGTTGGAAACGGCAACGACCACATCCCCTTTCATCAACATACCGAGATCACCATGAATACCCTCGGCAGGATGCAGAAACAAGGCCGGCGTTCCGGTCGAGGCCATGGTTGCCGCCACCTTCTGGCAGATCAGGCCCGACTTGCCCATGCCGGTAATCACCAGACGGCCCTTGCAAGACAAAATCATCTCCACGGCCTGCAGGAACCGTTCATCAATGCGATCGAGCAGGGCCAAAATCGCCTCGGCTTCAATCTGAAGTACACGCCTAGCGGTATCAATCATCCGTTGCAAAATTCAATTTCCTTTAACGATGGCATCGATCGCCAAGATGGGTTCCAGCAGCCCTTGCAGGTCGGCCAAAGGGAGGGAATTCGGGCCATCGCACAGAGCCTGATCGGGGTTTTCATGAACCTCCAGAAACAAACCGTCAATACCCGTGGCCACTGCGGCACGGGAAAGGGCGCCCACGTATTGCCGCTGGCCGCTCGATGCGGTACCGGCACCACCCGGCAACTGCACCGAATGGGTGGCGTCGAACACAACCGGATAGCCCAT
>JARRKW010000474.1:0-2146 GCA_037387645.1 Desulfuromonadaceae bacterium | reverse complement strand
GTGGGATTAAGCTGGCGAACAAGACCCCAACCAAACCGGCACTGAAATGAAAAGTCATGTTTTATTTTCAACTGTCTTTTGTGGTTTTTTTCTATCGAGCTGCATTCACTTTGATGGCAAAGAACCTTGTCGCGAGGTATTCCTTCAACTTGAAACAGGCAACCCTGAAATTTACTCAGTTCAAATAAATGATTATAGTGAGCCTTTAAGTGTCCACAACGAAGGCAGCGGCTTGTATAAATTCATTTTCCCAGGACTTTGGTACAGCCGGGGCCTCGTTATGCCTATCAAAAACACGTATGATATTGAAAAATTTTTAGTCGTCTATAAGCTTGGAAAACCTTACAAACATTTGTCGGCAAAAGATTTTTTAGAACTACCAACCAACACCAAAGGTTTTTATATTTTAAAACCAGAAGCCATCTAAGACTTATCAGATCCCCGCCCGTCAAGAGAAAGAAGCGGTCGTAAAGGGTCGCGACTCTGAGAAAGGGGTTTGCCGGAGCCGGCGAGCTTACCGTTAAACTTTAAAAAGAATGACACCTATTCCAAACGAAAACAACAGAGGAGAAATCCTCTTCCGTGTTTGTGCCTATGCACTTACCGGCCTTCAATGCACACTGTATGTATTCATTTTCAGCATCATACCGCTTTTGTTGTTCGAAATTATCCCAAAGGGCATCACAATTCATTCATCCGAAACCGGGTATCCCTTTTACGAAAGCGTCTTTGAAATTGGCATCGTCGCAATGCTGGCAGTTCCCAACCTGCTTGGTTGGTTTTTGGCGTTTCTTTACCCGCTAAAAAAGAATTCCCAAACATGGGGCATGAAAATGATTGGGCTAAAAGCAGTGCATCCGAGTGAGTCGCAGCTGTCCTGGAAAACCGCATTGAAGCAAGAGGGACTGCACTCGCTCTCTTGTGTTTTTGTCATTGGCTTATAGTTGGTATTGCGGTGGCTCTAGCGAACAAGGAAGAAAAGACTCTTTTTAACAGAGTCAGCAAGTTATCTATTTTGCAGACAGAACCCCAATTTAGCTTTGTTAAGGAATTCAGAATATTCAGGAAAGAACAGATCAAAGATGCCTTGAGAGAGGGCGGCTAAAATAGAAGGCGAAACCCTGGGACAAACGAAACGGCTTCCACGGCCTCCCTACGCCCAGGAATCAGCAAAGCAACCGATGCAATGAAACTGAAAGCATATGCAATGATGCTATTTCAACCCACCGCAGTAGGTGAGCAGGCAGCTGAGCGGTCCGTCATGACGGCTGTCGGCATCAATGCCGTCTATGGCATGTTGGTCCTCGCCGCCCTTGCCCCCTTAATGCAATCGATGTTCACGGCCGGCCTTATCGCTTCCATAACCCTTCTCTTCGGTCCGCTGCTCGGCTTTTTCGTTTCGTCGCTCTACCCCCGGGTGGAGATGACGGTCGGCAGATGGTTGGGAGGCGATGCGCCCCTGGACGAACTGTACCGCCTCTTTGCGTGGTCGTTTCTGCCTGCCGGACTGGGGTTGCCCCTCATTGCCCTGCTGTTTTCCCTGGACGGCAGGACCTCGACCGGCATGCAGTGGATTCTATCCCTTCCCCCGCTCATCCTTTTCGGCTGTGGCATCCGAAATTACTGTACCAACATTATCGCCGCCCAACGGTTCACCCCGGTCAGGGGCCTGACTTGCCTGCTGATTACCTTCATCCTGTTCGTCGTCCTGATGACCGCCGGCGTCGGGTTTGTCGCCATTCTCTTTCGTTTGGGCGCGGGCGAAAGCCTGGCGGCCATATTATTCTGCCAGCCATGACCATGAAATGCCTGAGATACTCCATCCTCGTGTTCTATACTGCACTCTTCGTCTTCCTGGCGTTGTATGACGAACGCCTCGACCCGGAACTGGCGCGGGAATTGGCCCGGCCGCGCCCCAGGGTCATCGAGCCGGGCAATGCCTGGCTGACCATGCTCGGCTTCGACGCCCCGGCAGGGACACCTCCGTTTGAATCCGGTGCGGAGCAGATGCGGGACCTTGCAAAGGCCTTGGCAGACGGAAAAACCCACAACGAAATCATCTTCGCAGCCACTGGTGAATCAGAGCTGTCATTCAAGGGCGAACGGCCCTCATTCGGCGACAGGGAAAATAGCGGCGCCATGGCCT
>JARRKW010000473.1:0-2149 GCA_037387645.1 Desulfuromonadaceae bacterium | reverse complement strand
AGCTGTGTTTCGGTTGGTATTGAGTCTGCCGGCGCAGGCTACGACCTATTACCATTTTGAAAATTTCAAGGATTTGGACGATGCCGTTGTGACGCCGGGCAGTGGCGGTAACTCCTATGAATGGACATTCAATCTGAATGCGGACCTAATGCCCCTTTGGGAGGTTGAGGAACCGTTGAATTTTTGCGGTTCAGATTGGCCCACTACGAATTTATATGGTCATATGACCTCCGAGGATATCTTGCACCGGGCCTATCTGATCATGAAATTTGCCGCTTCCTCATTTGTCGTGGCGCTCGATGGGAGTGATACGACCTTGACCCCCGGCCCGGGAGCTCCTCCCGATGTGCGTTCCTACCTTATGGCCGATCACCAGTTGATTGTTGAGGTTCGGCTCGGTTCTTCTGGTTTCGATACGTTTGAAGAGATGAATCTGTGCGGCTGTTTCGAAGTTTTCGATGCCCAGGGTGGGGGAGATCCTGTGCCCGAACCGGGGACCCTGACGCTTTTGGGAATGGGGGTGGCCATAGTGGCCCTGCGGTTACGAAAATAAAGCAAGCTGACCTATTGCCTGAAAGCCAAACCCCGCCCTTTCTTTGGGCGGGGTTTTTTGTTCTCGGTTGGCAGCCGAGCCAACAGGAGGAAGAGAAGCAGAACCATTCCGTAAACGTCAGGTTAAAGCTAACAAATAATTGGAAAAAAATCCCTGATGGGGTATTATTGGCAAATATGCTCCTCAAGGGAAGCCTGCATGCTTTTTCGTCTGACCAACAACTGGAATCTGGCAGCCGAACAGCGGCGTCGGGATATTGGAACCTGTGCCCATTTCTTCTTTTATGGGTCACTGATGGAGCGCTATGAGAATTTCATGCGTTACATCAAGAAGCGGGTGCTGACCATCGACGTGGCCTATTGTCGCGGCATTCTTTATCATCTGCCCATCGGTTTTCCCGGTCTCATCGTTCCCGAACAGGGAGAAGGGGATCTGGTCGTGGGTGAAGTGATGACCGTGCGCGATCCGGTCAAGGTGTTGAAGCTGCTGGATCGGCTGGAAGATTATTTTCCGCAGGATCCCCAGCGTTCCGTCTATCTGCGGCGCTTGCTGCCGATCATTGTGGAGACGCCGGGCCGGCCACCGGTTTTTCAGGAGCGCCAAGCCTGGGTCTATACCTACCCCGCCGATCATCTGACCCCCCAACATGAACGTCAGGTGCGGATTGAATGCGGCCAGTGGAAGGCCTTTGCCAAATCGCCCTCGAACGGGTGCAGTCCGCTTGCGTTTTCCCGCATCCGCCAGCAACGTTGTTTCGCCGACGGTGGTCGCATCATCGTCGAGCCCGCCTTGCAGCAGGAAGCCTTGGTTCGCCAAGCTCTGAATGCACTCCCCTGTTTCAGATTCTGTCGCAATCAGCAGCAGTGTGGCTACCAGTTCCCCTCGACGTCTGAAGTAGCGCCTGATATTCCAGCAGGATCGATCGGATCTGAGTCAGTTGCGTCCTGATCAGGTTGCGATCGTGTGCTCCTTCCCGGAGCAGGCCGGCTTCCAGCTGTTGCAGAAAGCGGGTGATGGCCGTTTCCGGCAGGGGCCGGGGGCGATGGGCCCAGTGCAGCATGGCTCCGAGCGGTTCCCGGCAACAGCGACGGATATCAAAAGCCCATTGAAAACCTTTGATGGCCATGATGACGGGAAGATAGCCGTAATGGCGTTGGCCTCTATTCCAAAGCCGTAAAAAGGCAAATTCGGTGACGCGGCGCTGATGGTTGTCTGAAGGAGAAAGATGGTTTCTCTGTTGCACCATGCCGCGCAGTTCGTTGTCGGCGAAGCGATGCTCCCGTAAACGACCGTCTTCGGAGCGGCGCAGGTCGCCCCCGAGCAGCAGCAGGCAGAGATAATCGTCCAGGGTGGGACATTCTTTGCCGGCGCCGGGATCCTCCAGGTTCAGATGCAGGCTGTGGGGGGCGATATCGCGATTGAAGGCCACCACTTCTTCCAGATAACGCGCCAGAAAGCCGGGGTCCTTGCTTAGGGGCATGGAAAATTTGCGCAGGTAGTCGAGCCGAACCAGGCTGTATTCCAGATAGCCACCGACCCAGGGAACCGGTCGGTAGCGGCGGAGCCGGATCTGATGATCGAGGTAGCCTCCCAGTC
>JARRKW010000472.1:0-4639 GCA_037387645.1 Desulfuromonadaceae bacterium | reverse complement strand
AGAGCCGGTCGTGGTTATTGAAGGGCATTCGGACAGTACCGGTCGGGAAGAAACCAATCTCGATTTGTCCCGGCGGCGGGCCGAGGCGGTTCGGCAATATCTGGTGGCCAATCGGACGTTGCCGGCGGACAAGCTTCGCGCGGTCGGTTTCGGCTCAGCCCGCCCCCTGGCCTCCAATCATACCTCGGAGGGACGGGCTATCAACCGGCGCATCGATCTGATCATCACGCCCCGGACCATTGCGGGACGATAACCGTTCTTAGAGGGTCTCGTCGGATGAAACGGAGGTCGTTTCCCTGCGGGGAAGCGGCCTTTTTCCGTTAAACGTGCTGAGCTTTGGGGCGGTTGCAGAGGGGGCAGTTCTGCAGGCGCAGGGGTTTTTCCAGATGGCTTTGCCGCAGCAGGTTCTCGTCGGCGAAAATTTCCCGGGTGGCGCCATCGGCGGTGACCCGGCCGTCATGGATAATGATGGTTCGTTCGCACAGGTCCAGAACCAGATCGAGGTCGTGGGTGGCGATGATCTTGGTATGGCGGAACCCTTGCAGCAGGTTGATCAGGCACCGACGGGCATGGGGGTCGAGGCCGGTGGTCGGTTCGTCCATAACCAGAATGTCGGGGGACATGGACAGGACCGTGGCGATGGCCACGGCGCGTTTTTCGCCGCTGGAAAGTTTGTAGGAGGGGCGTTCGCGCAGGTGACTTGCCTCGACCTGGTCGAGGGCCTGGGTTACCCGCGCCTCGACCTCTTCGGCGCCAAGACCGAGGTTGCTGCCTGCCGTTGGTGTCAGATAGCCGTTGAGATGGCGCAGCAGGGTTGATTTCCCGGCCCCGTTGGCGCCGACGATGGCGACCGCCTCACCATGGTGGATGCGGAAGGACATGCCCTGCAGAGCGGACGTGCCGTCGGGGTAGGAATATTTGAGATCGATGACTTCGACGATGTGATGACTCACCGCAGCAACTCCGTGATAAGACCTCCGACTATGCGGGGCAGATGAACAAAGCGCAGCAACAGGAAACAGGTCGACCAGCCCAGGGTAAAGAGAATTTCCCGGCCACCGAAACACCCCGGGCGCAACAGGTGGATTTCTCCGCTGAAACCCCGGCAGAGCATGGCCTGATGAATGCGTTGCGCGCGGTCCAGGGTGCGCAGGAGCAATTGTCCGGCCATGTTGCCCGCCACTTTCAGTCCCATGCCGCGGCCGTCAAAAGACCGCAGGGCCCTGGCTCGCAGCATACGGCTGGCCTCATCGATCAGAACAAACAGGTAACGGTACATAAACAGCAGCTGCAGGGTAAAAAGGCGCGGCGCGCCGAGGCGCTCCGCTGCCAGGCAGATGCCGGGAAAGCTGGTGGTGGCGATGAGGATCAGCACGGCCAGAATGGTCAGGGTGAAGCGCAGCAGGATGGAGACGAAAGAAACCCAGCCGGCGCTGATTTGCAGGGCATCGATCTGCAACAGGATCTGACGGTCCAGCAGGGGATTGAACAGGCCGATGAACAGGGCGAAGGGGGCGGCCAGGAGCAGTTTTTTCAGCAGCATGCCGGCCGGCAGCTCGGCGGCGTGCAGCAGGACCAGGGGAAAGAGCAGGAAAGGCAGCAGCGCGGAAATTTCATATTTGCCGAAGGAAACCACCGTGGCGACGAAGACCAGGGTGGTGATCAGTTTGGCCCGGGGATCGAGCCGATGGATGCTTGACTGCCCGCCGGCCAGGGTGTCGAGAGTGCCGAGATCAAACAGGGTGGAGTCGATTAATGCCATGCAGATCCGCCAGTGCGATGTGAGGGGAATACTTCGAGGTTTCTTCGGCGCAACGTTCTTCGTTGGCCAACCGGGCCGGGGGGCTGGGGCATACGATTTTTAAATTCGTGCTATTGCCGGACACAACCTCATCGCCAGACTATGCCGGAAGCGGGGCCTACGTCAACCCCTCTCCGGTGGTTGAGGTGACCAGTTTGCCGTGCTTGACGCCCTTGGTGCCGATCAACTCCGCGGCCAGCCGTCGGACCTCACTGGCCTTGCCCTTGACCACCACCACTTCGAGGCAGTTATGCGCGTCGAGGTGGACATGCAGGGCTGAGATGATGGCGTCATGATGACTGTGCTGGTGTTCCGTGAGCTTGTCCGCGAGATCACGGGTATGATGGTTGTAGACCAGGGTGACGGTGCCCACGGTTTCTTCATCCTCGCGCGACCACTGGTCTTCCACCAGGGCGTTACGGATCAGGTCGCGGATGGCTTCAGAGCGATTGCCGTAACCTTTATTGCCGATCAGGTCGTCAAACCGTTTGAGCAGACGGTCGTCAATGGAAATGCCGAAACGGGTCAGGCCGGCCATGCCTACCTCCGTAAATATCAGATTGTTTCCTGTTTGTTTAACACGCCGTTTGTCAAAGGGTCAAGGATATTGCTTTGATAGCCTTAACCGGAACCATCTAATCCACAGGCTGTCCACGAGCAATTCACAATATCTTGTAGTGACCCAGATGTGGGGTTTTTCTCTTGACTGCGTCAGGGGGTATGCTAAGGTTCTCCAGCTGGTAAAATTGTTTGATAGGGGAGGGCCCATGCTTGAGTATATCCGTAAGCGGGATGGTCGTTTAGTACCGTTTGAGGAAGGGAAGATCGCCGAGGCCATTCAAAAGGCGGTGCGCGCGGTTGGGGGGACCGACATGGACAAGGCGGTCCGTAATGCCCGCCAGGTGGTCGGTATCCTCGAAGTCATCTATAAGGATGGCCGGGTTCCCACGGTTGAAAACGTGCAGGATCTGGTGGAGAAAATCCTCATCGAAAACGGCCACGCCAAGGTGGCCAAGACCTATATCCTCTACCGCAAACAGCATGAAACCCTGCGCCGGACCAAGGAGTTCATGCAGGAGTCCATCGACGCCATCGATTCCTATCTGACCCAGGAAGATTGGCGGGTCAACGAAAACGCCAACATGGGTTATTCGTTGCAAGGGCTGAACAACCACATTGCGGCCAACATTACCAGCAACTACTGGCTGAACAAGATCTATCCCGCTCCTATCGCCGACGCCCATCGCCAGGGCGACTTTCACCTGCACGATCTGGGCATGCTCTCGGTTTACTGTTGCGGCTGGGACCTCAAGGATCTGTTGTTGAAAGGGTTTACCGGCGCCTATGGCAAGGTGCAGAGCGCTCCGCCGGCGCACTTTCGCACCGCCCTCGGTCAGGTGGTGAATTTCTTTTATACGTTGCAGGGTGAGGCGGCCGGGGCTCAGGCCTTTGCCAACTTCGATACCCTGCTGGCGCCCTTCATCCGCTATGACGGTCTGAGTTACACCGAAATCAAGCAGGCACTGCAGGAATTCATTTTCAATATGAATGTCCCGACCCGGGTCGGTTTCCAGACGCCCTTCACCAACATTACCATGGACATGACGCCCCCACGGCACATGGCGCAGGAGGCCGTGATCATCGGTGGGAGGTTGCTGGAGAACTGTTACGGCGATTTTCAGGAGGAAATGGATCTGTTCAATCGCGCCTTCTGCGAAGTGATGATGGCGGGGGACAGCTCGGGACGCATCTTCTCCTTCCCCATCCCGACCTATAATATCACCGCCGATTTCGATTGGGACAGCCCCCGTTTTCAGCCCATCTGGGAGATGACCGCCAAATACGGCATCCCCTATTTCAGCAATTTTGTCAACTCGGATATGGATCCGGAAGATGCTCGTTCCATGTGCTGCCGTTTGCGTCTGGATAATCGGGAATTACGGCGGCGGGGCGGTGGTCTGTTTGGTTCCAACCCCCTGACCGGTTCCATTGGGGTGGTTACCCTCAACCTGCCCCGGGCCGCCTATCTGGCTGATAACGAAGCGGATTTCTTCAGCCGCATCGAAGAGTTGATGCACCTGGCCTATGAATCGCTGATGCTTAAACGCAAGCAGCTGGAGCGGTTTACCGAGGCGGGGCTATATCCCTACAGCCGTTTCTATCTGTCGGGCATTCAGGAGCGTAGTGGACATTTCTGGGACAATCATTTTTCCACCATCGGCCTGATCGGTATGAACGAGGCCTGCCTCAACCTGCTGGGAGTCGGCATCGATTCCGTGGAAGGGAAAAACCTGGCGGTTCGGGCTCTGCATTTTATGCGGGGGAAATTGGAACTGTTCCAGGAGGAAACCGGCCATCTGTTCAATATTGAGGCCACCCCGGCCGAGGGAACCAGCTTCCGGCTGGCGCGGCAGGATCGGCAGAAGTTTCCCGATATTATTACCGCCGGCAACGAGGAACCTTATTATACCAACTCCACGCAACTGCCGGTCGGTTGTACCGAGGATATCTTTACCGCCCTGACCCATCAGGACTCTTTACAGACCCTCTATACCGGGGGGACGGTTTTTCACGGTTTTCTCGGGGAGCGGATTGACGACTGGCGCAGCGCCCGGCTGCTGGTGAAACGCATTGCCAAGAACTTTCATCTGCCCTATTTCACCATCAGTCCGACCTTTACCGTCTGTCCGGTTCATGGTTATATCGCCGGGGAACATTTTGACTGTCCCCATCACCAGGCGGGTTGTAACTGCTGTTATAAGTTATTTCCATCCTTGCACCATTCTCAGGAGTCATCCAAATGAACACCTAGTGTGACAGTATAACCGAAGTTTTTTC
>JARRKW010000471.1:2500-3807 GCA_037387645.1 Desulfuromonadaceae bacterium | reverse complement strand
CCTTCTTGGGTTGTCCAATCATTTTCAGGAGCTGTGCACATGAGTATATCGGAGCGTTACCGAGAGTTGGTGGCGGAGGTCGCGGAACTGCTTGTCGGGGCTGCCCCGTTGGCGACCATGGAAGAGGGGCGGGAGGTACGGGAAATCCGTAAGGCCAGCGCGGGATTGGCCGAATTACGGGAGTCGGTGGGGGAAATCCCCCGGATCCGACTCGAGGCCGATCTGACTCCGGTGCTGCTCAGGGCCCATAACCAGTTGGACCGGGCCCGGTTGCTGTTCGAAGAACAGGGGAAAGCGAATCTGGCCGCCACTCTGTGGGAGCTGGAGCAGAAAATCTACCGCCTCTTGAACGATCTCTAACCTTCCCGGTTTTGTTGCTCCCGCATGCACCAGCGCCAGCCTCAGTGACGACGCAGCGCGTTTTCCCGGGGGTGCAGGGGGGCGGGGGACTCCTTTCTATAGGGTCTGGATGACCCGATTCCAGCGATTCAAAAGGGCTGTTCGTTGGTCGCATGCCATGGTCGGCAGAAACCGACGTTCTTCCTGCCAGCTGTTTTTCAAAGCCTCCGGTCCCGGCCAGAAAGCAACGGCCAATCCCGCCAGCATGGCGGCGCCCAAGGCGGTGGTTTCCACCATTTGCGGGCGGATGACCGGCAATTCCAAAAGATCGGCCTGCAGCTGCATCAGCAGGTTGTTGTTGGCGGCGCCGCCATCCACCCTGAAGCTGCCCAGGGGATGACCGCGATCCTCACTCATGGCCCGCGCCAGATCGTGGATCTGCAGGGCGATCCCTTCGAGGGTGGCCCGGGCCAGGTGGGCCGCCGTGGTGCCGCGGGTAATACCGTGAATGACGCCGCGGGCTCCGCTCTTCCAGTGGGGGGCGCCGAGGCCGGTCAGGGCGGGCACAAAAACCAGTTCGCCACTGTCGGCGACCGAGGCGGCCAAGGCCTCGATGTCCGCCGAGGACTGGAGCAGGCCCAGTCCATCGCGCAGCCATTGCACGGCGGCACCGGCAATGAAGGCGCTTCCCTCCAGGGCGTAGTTGACCGTTTCCCCGACCTGCCAGGCGACCGTGGAAAGCAGACCGTTTTGACTGCGAACCGGTTGCTCGCCGGTATTTTCCAGCAGAAAGGCGCCGGTGCCGTAGGTGCATTTGGCATCCCCGGGTTCGAAACAGAGTTGGCCGAACAGGGCGGCCTGTTGGTCGCCGGCCATGCCGGCGATGGGGATGCCGTCAGGAAGAACTTCCAGCCCCCGGGTGTGACCGTAAAGGGCGGAGGAGGGTTTGATTTCCGGCAGCAGGGCCG
>JARRKW010000471.1:0-2465 GCA_037387645.1 Desulfuromonadaceae bacterium | reverse complement strand
GGCAGCAGGGCCGGGGGAACTTCCAAGTAGCCCAGCATCTCATCGTCCCAACGCAGGCGCTGCAGATCCATCAGCAGGGTGCGCGAGGCATTGGAAGCATCGGTGACGTGACAGGCGCCACCGCTTAAGCGCCAGACCAGAAAGCTGTCGACCGTGCCGAAGGCCAGTTGTCCCGCCATGGCCTGCTGCCGGAGTTCGGTGTGGCGGCGCAACAGCCAGGTCAATTTGCTGCCGGAAAAATAGGGGTCGATGAGCAGGCCGGTTATTTCGCGAAAGCGGGGTTCCAAACCCCGCTCCTGAAATTCCCGGCAGATGTCGGCGCTGCGACGACATTGCCAGACGATGGCGTTATGGACAGGTCGACCGCTGGAGCGTTCCCACAACAGGGTTGTTTCCCGTTGGTTGGTGATGCCGATGGCGGCAATCCGGGCGGGGTCGGTGTCGGTCTGTTGCAGTACCCGGCGGATGGCCTGTTGAGTGGAAAACCAGATTTCCTCGGGGTCGTGTTCGACCCAGCCCGGCTGCGGGTAGTGTTGGGGGAAATCAACCGTGGCTTTGCCCTGGACATTGAGCTGCCGGTCGATCAACAGGGCGGTGGTGCCCGTGGTTCCCTGGTCGATGGCGAGAATATAACGGCTCATCGTTCCCTCCCCGGTTGCAGTAGTAGATTTTTCTAATCGATTGTTAGTGAAAAAGCATATAGCAGGATCGGCCAATTGTCCATTCTCCGTTTTTAGCTCCTTCGATGGTCTCGGCTTCGTCAGGATTTGATCCAGAAGCGGCTTGTGCCGGGAATTTTCTTTCCGGTTCGGTTCGTGTCCGCCCCCGGATCTGGTAAAATTCTTATGATTGTTTGGTTTTTTATCAGCGTGGATGAAAGTGGCGGAGTGTTTTCGGAGGACGTATGAGTCAAATAACCCGACGCGAATTCGTACGACGTTCTTTACAGTTGATGCTGACCACGGCGGCGGTTGGCACGGTGCCGACCCTGGATCTGCTCAGTCTGCCGGCGCTGGCCGCCGAATCGGGACCGGCCCTGGCGGTGCGGAAGGGCACCAGCATCCCGCTGCTGGTGGAAGAGGTAATGGGCGCCCTGGGCGGCATGGGCGCCTTTGTCAAGGCCGGCGCTACGGTGGTGGTCAAACCCAATATCGGCTGGGATCGCACCGTGGAACAGGGGGCCAATACCCATCCGCAGGTGGTCCGCGCGGTGGTGGCCCACTGCCTGGAAGCGGGGGCCAAAAGCGTCCAGGTGTTTGACCGGACCTGCAATGATCCGAGGCGCTGCTATGTGCAGAGCGGCATTCAGGATGCGGTGGAATCGCTGCGCTCCGACCGGGTCCGCATCGAGCATATGGACCGCCGGGCCTATCGTGAGCTGGCCATCGCCAACGGGCGGGATCTGGAACGCTGGTCCTTTTATCAGCCGGCCCTGGACGCCGACTGTTTTATCAATCTGCCGGTGGCCAAGCACCATGGCCTCTCCACGGTGAGTCTGGGGCTGAAAAATATCATGGGCGTCATCGGCGGCAACCGGGGGCGCCTGCATCAGAATATCGCCGAAGCGCTGGCCGACATCAATTCGGTGGTGCACTCGAATCTGACCCTGATCGATGCCACCCGGATTCTGACCGCCAACGGCCCCCAGGGGGGGCGCTTGGAGGATGTCCGGGTGATGGATACGCTGATTGCCTCGGCCGATATCGTGGCCGCCGACGCCTACGCCGCGACCCTGTTCGGTCATCGGCCCGAACAGTTGTCCACCATCGCCACGGCGGCCCGGCGGGGCTTGGGGTCGCTGGATCTTGAGCGGGTGCGGATGGTGTGAAAAAAACTCTTGCGCTGCGACAATTACGGGTCCTGGTGCAGATCCTGGTTCTGCTGGGGGTGCTCTGGCTGTTTCTGCAGACCGAATACCGCGGCAGCGATACCCTGCGGTATCCGGTCGGCCTGCTCTTTCGCCTCGATCCCCTGGCGGCCCTGACGGCCGCAGCCCTGGCGCCGGGAAGCTTCGATTGGCGGTTGTTGTGGCCGGCCTTGCTGCTGTTGGTATTGACCCTGTTGTTCGGGCGCTTCTTCTGCGGCTGGCTCTGTCCTTTTGGAACGACCCTGGATGGGGTCGGCAAATGCATCGGGCGCGGACGCATGGCCCCGCGGCCGCACTGGCGTCGTTTCAAATACTACCAGTTGCTGGGGTTGGGTGCGGCGGCGCTGGCGGGTGTGCAGCTGTTCGGCCTGCTCGATCCCCTGGCCATCTTTTTGCGCAGCCTGACCCTGTCCCTGAACCCCGCCTTCAATCGGGTCGCCAACCAAACCTTTGATTTTTTCTATCAGCACCAGATTCCTTTGCTGTCCCAGGCCGTCAATGGGTCCTATGGTTTCTTCCGCGATTATGTCCTCTCCTTTCACCCGCCGGCCTATGAGCTGGCTCTGCTTACACACATTTTTCTGCTGCTCATATTGCT
>JARRKW010000470.1:0-2159 GCA_037387645.1 Desulfuromonadaceae bacterium | reverse complement strand
CCGAAATGGGCCTTGTGCGCCGCCAGACCGGCTTCGACATAGGCCGCCCCCGGAACCACAACTTCTCCGGAGACGCGGTGGTCCTGGATGAAGGCATTCAATTCACCACTGACCTCCGTTTGCCAGCAGGGTGCGTGGGTGTCGGAGCGCCAGGCCAGCAGGGGATGGGCGTCGCCGATTCGGAGTTGTTCCAGAGCCGCCCCGGTTCTGCGGATGGCATGGGTTTCCCGCTGCCAGGGATAGGGGGGCAGCTTGAGGTATTGGCCACCGTCGGCACCCAGCTTTTCCCAGTCGGGGGTGTAGCCGAGGCAGAACAGTTCGCCCAGGGATTTGCGCACCGTGGGTACTTCCTCGGTTTTGCGGTTCAGAGACTGAACCGAACGGCCCGCCGATTTGGTCTCCATGAGACATTGCAGCAGGGCGGAGCGCAACACCGGGTGGGGTCCGATCTCCAGGAAATTACCATCACCGCGGTCGTCCAGAATGTTGTGGATGGCTTCGGCAAAGCGCACCGTCTCCCGCACGTTGAGCCACCAGTAATCGCCATTGAACTCGGGTCCTTGCAGCTGCTTGCCGGTGACGGTGGAATAGACGGGAATGGTGGCGACCCGGGGTTGCAGATCCGCCAGGGATTCCTTCAATTCCTGTTCGATGGTGTTCATCTGCGGAGAATGGAAGGGTATGGAGACCTTCATGACCTGATTGAAGCGTCCCAGTTTTTTCAACCGGGTTTGAATGGCCTGGAGCTGGTCGGTGGCTCCGGCCAGGGTCAGGGAGGTGGCGCCATTGATGGCGGCAATGGAGACTTGGGGGAATTTTTTCAGCAGCTTCAGGGCTTCCTCTTCGGTCAGTTCCACCGCCAGCAAGGTTCCCGTGCCGGAGAGGGTCTGTTGCAGGCGTCCTCGATGATAACTGACTCGCAGGGCGTCTTCCAGACTGAGGGCCCCCGAGGCGTAGGCGCTGGCGACTTCGCCCACACTGTGACCGACCACCTGATCAGGTACTATGCCCCAGGAGGCGAACAGATCGGTCAAGGCGGCCTGGATGAAGAAATTGGCCGGTTGCGAAATGCGGGTGTCGGCCATGTTGGAAGCCTCTTCCTGTTTGGCGATTTCCTCCAGGATGGAAACCCCGAACAGGGAGGAGTAGATTTCTTCACAGCGCAGCATGCTTTCCCGAAAAACCCGTTCTTCCCGGAACAGCTTCATGCCCATGCCGGCGTGCTGCGGACCCATGCCGGTGTAGACGAAGGTCAGGGGCAGGGCCGCTTCGGCGGTCGCATCACCGGTGCTGGCCCAGGCCGGCATGTTGCCCTGGGAAAATTGCTGTAGGCTGTTTTGCAGGCCGGCAAGGTCCGCGGCCAGGAAGGTCGCGCGATATTTGAAGTGGCTGCGGCGGAAACAGAGGGTGTGTTTCAGGTCGGACCAGGACAGCTCCGGATTTTTCTCCAGATAATCGGCATAACGCCCGGCCATGGCGGTCAGGGCGTTGCGGCTGCGGGCGGAAACGGGGATGACGGCCAGGGGATTTTGCTCCGTGCCGGCTTTGGCCGGTGTGGTTGGTTTTGCGTTTTTCGGAGGGGCTTCAATGACGGTGGCGGCGTTGGTGCCGCCGTAACCGAAGGAGCTGACGCAGGCCAGGCGCCTGGCATTGGGTTTCGGCCATTTTTCCATTTTGGTCGGCACCCGGATGCACATGCTGTCGAAGGGAATTTCCGGATTCGGCGTGTCGAAATGGAGATTGGGGGGGATGTGTTCCCGGTTGATGACTTGGATCGCTTTAATCAGGCCGGCGACACCGGCGGCGGATTCGGAGTGGCCGATATTGGTTTTAACCGAGCCGACCCAGCACTTCTCTCGGGCCGGGCGGCCTTCCGAAAGAACCCTGTGAAGGGCGGTGGCTTCCGCCTTGTCGCCGGCCTGGGTGCCGGTACCGTGGGCTTCCATGTAATGGATATCGGCGGGAGCGATGTCGCTGGCATGCAACAGTTGTCGCAACAGGTCTTCCTGGGCCAACTGGTTGGGCGAGGAGATGCCGGCGGTGGTTCCGTCCTGATTCACCCCCGTATTGTGGATGACGGCCCAGATATGGTCGCCGTTTTCCAGGGCTTTCGACAGGGGTTTGAGAATGACCACTCCGGCGCCTTCGGAACGGACATA
>JARRKW010000469.1:0-2162 GCA_037387645.1 Desulfuromonadaceae bacterium | reverse complement strand
GACCAGCTTCAGATAATCCTGCGGGCCCAGCTCCATGCCGTAGCCCTGCAGATAGTCGAAGGCTTCAGCGGCACCGGCAAGATTATCATATTGACTTAACTGACTGGTCTCCGCCGCGATCTGTTCTTCAAAAAGGGATTTCAGGACAATCGCCCCGGCACCGGCCTCGGCACATTTGCGAACGCTATCGATATGGCCGGTCAGGCTGCAGCTGGCAACGACAATGGGATTCTTTAATTGCAGGCCCAGATAAGACGTAGAAAGGTCAACCATGCGCGCCTCCTTTCAATAAATGGACGATGTTTTGAATAAGAGTAATTTTATCATGTAAAATCCACTTTCGCTGGCGCAATTTTTCCAATGCTGAGGAGCTGTAATCCGCAGCTATTTCCCCTCATCCCTAACGCCGTACCTGATGAATACTTAACAATGCTATTCCTTTCGGACAATTTTTTCTTGCATTTTCCGCTGCCCCCTGGATAGGATACTGAGCGCATTTTTCGGGACCTGAGTTCCCTCTTTAACTGCCCTTAGGGGCGGATGACCTCGACCTGAAGCAACTGGACCAAGAATTACCGCAGTTTGGTTCTATTGATCTCTCCTTAAATGGAGAGATATCACGCAGGCGTTCCAAAACATGAACCCTGCAGGTTGCTATGCAATTCGGGTTTACCTTTCGAACCAGACTGATATTTATCGGTTGCGGACGGTGTTGAACATGCCTCTACGCTGGAACCTTCGAGAACATTTGCATTTGGCATGGTATGTCATTCGCTGGTTCCTTATCGTCCTGCCGGTAGCGGCCTGCATCGGCTCCTCCGTTGCCTTCTTCCTCTGGTTATTGCACAAGGCGACCCAGACCCGCTGGGACCAACCCTGGCTCATCTATCTGTTACCCCTGTCCGGCATCGCCATTGTCTGGTGTTATCAGCGCTTCGGCGGCAAAGCCGACGGCGGCAACAACCTGGTGATCGAACAGATCCATGAACCGGGCGGGGGGGTCCCCAAACGGATGTTGCCGATGGTGCTGCTGGCCACCGTGGTAACCCACCTCTTCGGTGGTTCCGCCGGACGCGAGGGGACCGCCGTGCAGATGGGCGGCAGTATCGCCCAGGTGTTTTCCGGATCCTTCAAGCTGGATCGGAAGGATACCCAGATCCTGTTAACCTGCGGGGTGGCCGCCGGGTTCGGTGCCGTTTTCGGCACGCCCCTCACCGGCGCCATTTTTGCCCTGGAAGTTCTGGCCTTGGGGACGATGCGCTACAATGCCTTGATTCCCTGCCTGCTGGCCAGCGTCATCGGCGATCTGACCTGCACCCTGTGGGGAACCCATCATAGCCAGTTTCTGATTACCGACTCCGCCAAGCTGCTGGAACATTCCCTCCAGGCGATGAATTACTCCCTCACCGCCAAAATCGCCCTGGCTTCCATCGCTTTCGGGCTGGCGGGCTTTCTCTTCGCCGAGTTGAACCATACCCTGTCGGGTCTGTTCAAACGTTATGTCTCCCGCTACTGGTTGCGACCGGTCTTAGGAGCGGCCCTGGTGCTCGGCATATCCTGGTGCCTGGGAACGCGGGATTATCTCGGCATCGGGGTCACCACCGCCGATGGAACCGGGATTTGCATTGCCAATGCCTTCGTTGAGGGGGGAGTGACGCCCTGGAGCTGGTTCTGGAAACTGCTGCTGACCGCCATCACTTTGAGTTGCGGCTTCAAGGGGGGCGAGGTAACCCCGCTTTTCTTCATTGGCGCCACCCTGGGGGCCTCCCTGGCCACGGTCCTGGGTGTCCCGGTCGACCTGATGGCGGGACTGGGTTTCGTCGCTGTTTTTGCCGGCGCCACCAATACCCCTCTGGCCTGTACCATTATGGGGGTCGAGCTGTTCGGTTCCCAGTACCTGGTCTATTTCGCGCTGGCCTGCTTTCTGGCCTATTTTTTCAGTGGTCATTCCGGCATCTATCTGTCCCAGCAGATTGGTGTTGCCAAGGGCGATGACCTGGATCCCGATCCGCAACTTTCCCTGCGGATGGTGCGTAACGCCAACATCCATACGGCTAAAAATTAATGTTCAGGACTGGAAAGGAACCATATGGAGGAGAATAGGGACATCGTCTCTCACCAGGTAGGGCATCTGCTGATCTATTTGACCCGCGGCGAAAAAA
>JARRKW010000468.1:0-2171 GCA_037387645.1 Desulfuromonadaceae bacterium | reverse complement strand
TTTGCTCAACTCTCGCGCCCCGCTCGGGGTGCAGAGAGTGACCCCGTGTACTCCCCCCCTCCGTACACGGGGTCTTTTATTTCCCGCCCTCGCAGCCTCCTGCTTCCCAGCCGAATTATTCTTGACTGCCCCGCATTTTTGCATTGCTTTTGACGTTAGTCTCTAGTATTATCCCCACATTGCTCCCCTGGTTACCCAAAACAGCCAGGGGGATTTAGCCCCGTGATACCCCTCCTTCACGGGGCATTTTTTTATCCCGTTTACCCCACCCCCCTTTGTTGTTATCCAACCTTCCGGTGTTAAACTTTAATCAAACACCGTGGAGGCAGACATGACAGATATCCATACCACGAGCCCCATAGCTCGCCTAAAATCGATAGATATAGAGGCACTACCCACCGACGGTGGCCCCTACAATCGCCTGATCTTCGAAAAAAGCCCCTACCTTCTGCAACATTTTGACAATCCGGTGGACTGGTATCCCTGGGGGGAGGAAGCCTTCGACAAGGCAAAGCAGGAAAACAAGCCGGTGTTCCTTTCCATCGGTTACTCCACCTGTCACTGGTGCCATGTCATGGCCCACGAATCGTTCGAAAACGAGGAAGTGGCAGCCCTGTTAAACGAGTCCTTCGTTGCCATCAAAGTCGACCGGGAGGAACGACCCGACATCGATCAAACCTACATGTCGGTCTGCCAGATGCTTACCGGCAGCGGCGGCTGGCCCCTGACCCTGATTCTGGCGCCGGATAAAAACCCCATTTTTGCCGCCACCTATCTACCTCCCCAACAACGGGCCGACCTGGTGGGACTGAAGGATGTTCTGCAGCACATCAGAACGCTTTGGGACAACGATCCCTACGATGTGCAAATGGGCAGCCTGCAAATATCCCACGCGCTGAAACAGCAGGATCAAGCGAGCCAGGAACCGAGTCCTCTCAACGAAGGCCCCCTGCAAACCGTCATCAACTATTATCGCTTGTCCTACGATGCTGATTTTGGCGGATTCGGCAAGGCTCCCAAGTTCCCCACCACTCACAACCTGTCTCTGCTGTTGCGCCTGGCCCACCGCTACAAAATTCCCTCCTTCGGAGCAATGGCCCTGGAAACCTTGCGGCAGCTCCGCTGCGGCGGGATTTATGATCAGATTGGTCACGGCATCCACCGCTATTCGGTGGATAACCAATGGATCGTCCCCCACTTTGAAAAGATGCTCTACGATCAGGCCATGCTGATTATCGCCGGCACCGAGGCCTACCAGTACAGTGGCGAGGCGATCTTCAGACAGCTGGCCCTGGAGACCGCAGGATACATCTGTCACGACCTGCTCGACCCGGTCGGCGCTTTTCACAGTGGCGAGGACGCCGATTCCGAAGGGGCTGAGGGAACCTACTATGTCTGGACTCCAAAGCAGATTGAGCAAGTCCTGGGCAAGGAAGCCGGAGACGCTTACTGCCGCCGATTCTCCATCAACGAAACAGGCAACTTCGAGGGCAAATCGATTCCGGTCATCGCCGCGGGCAAAACGGGAGTGGAAAAACTCCAAGTGCTGGAAAAAACCCTGGCCGATCCCGCCTTTGAAGTGGCGCGACAAACATTACTGGCAGCACGCCGACAACGGCAACGCCCCCACCGGGACGACAAAATCCTCACCGCCTGGAATGGCCTGGCCATTGCCGCCCTGGCACGGGCCGGAGCCGTCTTCGCTCAACCCAGACTGATCGCAAAGGCCCGTGGTGCAGCCAGATTTATCCTGCAACATCTGCGGCAGGCGGATGGCCGCCTGTTACGACGCTGGCGGCAACGGGAAGCCGCCATATCCGGTTTTCTGGAGGATTACAGCTTTCTCACCTGGGGCCTGTTCGAACTCTATCAGGCCGACTTCTGCCCGGAGGACCTGAAAGAAGCCCTGACGCTAACCGAACAGATGCTGGAAATCTTTGCCGACGGCCGCAACGGCCTGTTCGATACCGGTAAGGATGCCGAAA
This sequence comes from Desulfuromonadaceae bacterium, assembly GCA_037387645.1. Lineage (GTDB taxonomy): Bacteria > Desulfobacterota > Desulfuromonadia > Desulfuromonadales > Trichloromonadaceae > Trichloromonas. The sequence continues at coordinate 186 of JARRKW010000468.1, read as the reverse complement.
CCGTCCTGCATCGAAGCCTGGCGATGCAGGACGGCGCTCTTCCTTCCGGCAATGCCATCGCCATCCGCAACCTGCTGCGGTTGGGTCGCTGTTGTCAACGCGCCGATCTCGTGCAACGGGACGAACAGCTGCTGCAGTCCGGCATTAAGAAATTCAGGGCCAGCCCCCAGTACTTCGCGAAGCATC
>JARRKW010000467.1:0-2178 GCA_037387645.1 Desulfuromonadaceae bacterium | reverse complement strand
TGTCAGGTGGTTTTTCTCGGGGATGTTACCGGTCATGGTCTGACCGCTTCGGTGGTGATGTCCCTGCTCTACGGCTATCTGCATTATTCGACTCTGCAGCGGTGTTCGCCGCTGCAGACCGTTCGTCTGGTCAATGCCTTCCTGCGTTCTTTTGCGGCACGTTCGGACCGGTTTGACTATCTGTTTTCATCGTCCCTCTTCTTCAGCGTAATTGATCCGGCAACCTTGGAAATGCGTTATGTCAATGCCGGCCATGTGGCGCCCATGATAAAACGTGGCGGGCAGATTTTTTCTTTGACGCCCACCGGGGTTCCCCTCGGTTTTTTCGATGAGCCGGAGATGGATATGGGGATATTTGGTTTTGAACAGGGGGATCGCCTGTTGTTGTTGACCGATGGTCTTGTGGAGACCAGCAGTGCCTCCGGCGAATTCTTCGGCAGCCGGCGCCTGGAAGAACTTTTGCGTGGGTTTGCGGGCGATCACCTGGAATTTCTCGATGAAATCTTTCGCCTGGTGGGCGAGTTCCGCGCCGGCGAACGGCTGGCCGACGACTGTACGGCCATCGTCTGCGATATCCATGCCCCCATCGGCATGGGCCCTGGTCAATAGCGGCCCCGTGTCGCCTTTTTCCTTTCTATGATCCCGGACCCAGCAGGCGTTCGAAGATGGTGCGGATTCTTTCCGTCACGGTGCGGTATTCCTGCAGAAAGACTTCATCCGGTCGCCTGGGGCGATCGGGATAGCCCAGCCGGCGGGCCAGTTTGATCAGGTAATCCCGTTCGCCGGAGAGCTCGTTGATCGACTGGTCATGTACCAGACGCAAGCGGTTTTCCAGCCGGCGCAAGAATTTATAGCCACTCTCCAACGCATCCAGATCGTTCCTGTCCAGAATATTCGCCTCATGCAGGGCATTCAGGGCCTGCAGGGTATTGTTGCTGCGCAGTCCGGGATACTCCAGGCCGTGCAGAATTTGCAGATACTGGACAATGAACTCCACATCGACCATCCCGCCCCGACCGGTTTTGATGTTGAAATGCACCTCGTTTTCTTTGGCGATTTCCGTTTCCATGCGAGCCCGTAACCGATAGATCTCCTCTTTAAGCCCCTGCGGCACAGGGGTTTCATAAACGAACCGATGGTTGAGTTTCTCAATGCGGGCGGCCATATGCTCCGGTCCCAGCACCACCCGGGCCTTGGTCAGGGCCTGCCGCTCCCAGAGGGCGGCAGATTGTTGGTGATAGCGCTCGTAGGCGGCCAGGCTGGTGACCAGCGGGCCCTGATTGCCGGAAGGCCGCAGCCGGGTATCGATCTGATAAACCATTCCTTCGCGGGTGCGCAGGGTCAGTACCGAGATGATCCGCTGGGCCAGCCGGGCAAAATATTCGGGATTGGTCTGCGGCTTGAAACGCTCTGTCTCGGTTCCCTCCACCGACCGGGTTTCCCCTTCCCCCTCGTAGATGAAAATGATGTCCAAATCTGAATGGTAATTGAGTTCCATCCCACCATGTTTACCCATGGCAACGATAGCAAACCCGGCCTCCTGGTTGGTATCTTTACGGAAGGGGAGACCGAAACGGGGAATCATTTCCTCGCGGGCAATGTTGAAGGCCTGTTTCAGGCAGGCATCGGCGAGATAGGACAGCTGCGCGGTCAGTTCGGCCTGAGGGGTATGGCCATGGGTATCGCCCATGGCGATTCGCAGAAATTCCTCATTGCGAAAGCGGCGCAGCACTTCGAGTTTGTCCTCATAGTTATCAACTTGGGCCAGTTGTTTGGCCAGATCCTTTTCCACCGTCTGGCGATCTTTGATCTCCATGCCGGCGGAGAAAGATACCAGGGCGTCGAGATTTTCCGGGTGCTGGATGAAGATACGGGAAAGGAACTGACTGGTGCTGAACAGCGAAATAAGTACGGTAATGATCTCACGGTTTTCCGCCAACAGGGCATAAAAAGTGCCGCGCGCGCGCCGCACCGCAGTGGTCATGAACTGATCCAGGTTGCTCAGAGCCATGTCCGGCTCGGGCGATTTGAGTATCTCCTGCAGCAGCAGCGGCGCGATGCGCACAAGCTGGCGACGGCTGCTTCGGGTCAAGTGGGAATGAGGCGGGCCATCTCGCAGTATCTGCAGGGTTTCGTAAGCGGCGTCTGGATTTTTAAAGCCTTTTTCCTCCAGCAGAT
>JARRKW010000466.1:2229-4099 GCA_037387645.1 Desulfuromonadaceae bacterium | reverse complement strand
AATGCAGCACGTCCTTGCCCGCGCTGTCGCGGACGAAAATGTCGCCTTCGTTCCCCGTCGCGCCGATATACAGCGCCGCATGGCTGGAGTCGAAATGAAAAACGTTACGCTCTTCGCCGTCGCGGACTATGACATCCCCTTCGTTGCCCTGCGCACCGATGTACAGCGCCGCGCTCCCCGCGTCAAAATGCAGCACGTCCTTGCCCGCGCTGTCGCGGACGAAAATGTCGCCTTCGTTCCCCGTCGCGCCGATATACAGCGCCGCATGGCTGGAATCGAAGTGGAACACGTTACGCTCTTCGCCGTCGCGGACTATGACATCCCCTTCGTTGCCCTGCGCGCCGATGTACAGCGCCGCGTACTGTGCGTCAAAATGCAGCACGTCCTTGCCCGCGCCGTCACGGACGAAAATGTCGCCTTTGTTCCCCGTCGCGCCGATATAGACGCAAGCGTTTGCCCCATCTAGTTGGATGACGTTGCCGCCGGACCCATCATTGACATTGAGTGAACCGTTCTGGCCTGCGCCGCCCACGTCAACGATACTCTGATCCGGATCCAATTGGATGATAACGTCACCGCCATTGTTTAGGATTTCGACCTTATCCCAGAGTTGTAATGCCATGCCTTTGCCCTCCTTACGTTAATGATAATTTACACGACACCCCCGGACCTGAACGATTTCTTCCCGTGGGAGACTCTCATGCTATTTGATTTCCCCTCTCCCCTCTATACCAAAAGCCACCCAACCCTTTACCGGATTGGATGGCTTCTTCCTGATGGTGACAATTTTTCATTGACCGCTTGCCCTCGCAACAATTCAAACTATAAAAACCAACATATTATGCATATCATCGCTTGCATTAAATAATTCCAAAAAATTTCAGAAAGTCAATCTCCTTTTGACCTTGGCACTAAAAGGAGAGTTCTCCTCCTTCCACTCCACCATCGGGGAACAACCCGTGTAGGTCCCCCTGCTCGCGGTCGCCCACTTCCCTACCGGATTTCGGTCATTGTCAAAGACAAGTGAGGAATTAATAATTTTACAAGTTTCGCCCATAGTCATTCCCGCTGCACCGTCAGACTCACCGAATTTTGAAGCCTGGATAAGGAAAAATTGACAGTGTCGTTCCCGATGCGGGTGATGGCTGTAGAATATACATGGAATCATCGAACGCAAAGGTCATCATGACATGAGAGATCCTCCCTGTTTAAAACCCAAAGGCGCTGTGAGCCAGAAACACAAAAAACCACATAACTAACTGTTTTTAGAAGAAAAACAATTCTCGCCGCGAGGGCTAATCCCAGAATACCCAGCCATGCTTTCACAACCGGCCATCTGGGCGTACACAAGGCACAGAAACTGCAAGGCCAAGCAAACATGAAAAAACGTTCGGCATCGAAATCCTTATGCTCGTGGCGAATACACAGGCTGAGAACGGGCTCTAGCAGAACCAGAAAAGATCCCTAAAAATCATTATTTTCATGACTTATGCGGTTAAACACATTTTTAGCCGGACCGCCATAAAACCATATCTTGAAAGAGCGGTGACGTTTAAGGCACCGTAGTTATAAAGCACCGGTCCAAACAGGGTTATGGAGGAATTTGACATGCGCTTCTTTAGATTGGGAAAGAAAAATCAACTTACCGCCACGTCCGTTGCACTGCAGTGCCCAGTGGCCGGGTTATCGGCTGAACTTGAGAAAGTCCGTTTCACCCCAACGTTCGTCAGCGCCTATGTCTCGCCCCACGTTGATTTCAACCAGGTTACCGGAACATTGACATCCCGCTTTCCCGGCACTCCCATGGTGGTCTGTTCAACCGCAGGCGAACTGCTGGCCAGTGCCGACGGTCTCTACTGTGCCACGGGGG
>JARRKW010000466.1:0-2182 GCA_037387645.1 Desulfuromonadaceae bacterium | reverse complement strand
CAGGGTCGAGCGCCTGGCCAAGGCCATTGCCGGCATCAAGATAAACATGGAGGTCAACTTCCGCGACACCCTGGCTTATGTCCTGTTCGACGGCTTGTCGGCATCGGAATCTTTCTTCATGGAGGCCCTTTACAACAGCGGATGTTTCCCCTGTCTCTTTGTCGGCGGCTCCGCCGGTGGAACGTTCGACTTCAAAAATACTTATCTGTACGACGGCAGGAAAAAACTTGAGAACCACGCCGTGGTGTCCTTTTTAAAAATGGCTCCGGGCGTTCGCTTCGGGGTATTCAAAAGTCACAACTTCGAACCGGTCGGGACCAGCTTCCACGTCCTCTCCTCCTCACCGGAACAGCGCTATGTGAGCCATGTGGTGGACAACAAGGGCAGAATCTGCACCCTGGTGGAGGCGCTGTGCGACACCTTCGGCTGCGCCCCTGAGAGCCTCGATGGGAAACTGAAGGACTATTCCTTCGCCATCACCGTGGGCAAGGAATTGTTTGTCCGTTCCACCTCCAAACTGGATCTGGAAAACGACAGGGTCCATTTCTATTGTGACATCTCGCCGGGAGAGAAACTGCATCTGGTTCGCAGAACCGGTCTGGTGGAAAACATCGCGAAGGATTTCGGCAAGTTCATGGACGGGAAAAGCGGCACGCTGGTGGGGGGTATCCTCAACGACTGCATTTTGCGCCGACTTAACAACGAAAAGGAGCTGTCGCAGGTGGGACGGATCACCGGGGCCGCGATCGGGGGGTTTTCAACCTTCGGCGAGATCCTGGGGCTCAACCTCAATCAGACCCTCACCTCGATTTTCTTCTACAAAGTTCCCCCGGGAGGCCAGTTCCGCGACGAATACGTGGACAATTTTGTCGCCCACTACGGCGAATTCAAGGCCTTCTTCCTCAGACGACAGGTGGCTAAACTCAATGGGCTTTCCCAGGTTGTCAGCAAACAGATCGACGACTTCAAGAATCTCCATTTCGAGAGCCGGATGGACGCGTCCGGGCTCGACCCCTCCATGGAAAGGCTGTTCAAGGGATTGAACCATCTGGGGCAGATTCTGAACGAGGCCCACTCCCAGAGAGAGGCCATGGCGGCCCAGCTGGAATCCTGCGCCAACGACCTCTACGGCTCGGTAGATAGCCTGGCCTCTCACATCGAACAACAGGTTACCGCCATAAACCAATTGGGTGAAAACTTCTCCGGCCTCTCCCGCCAGGCGACGGCCTCGGCCAACAGTGCCAGGGGACTGGCTGATGCAAGCGGCGACATCAAGAAAGTAGTCGACATCATTGAACAGATCGCTGACCAGACCCATCTGCTGGCGCTCAACGCCGCCATCGAAGCTGCCCGTGCAGGCAACGCGGGACGGGGCTTTGCCGTAGTTGCCGAGGAAGTAAGACACTTGGCGGAAAAATCACGCACCAGCGCCATGGAGATCAAAAACAACATTACCCACCTGGCTGCCGAGATCGGTACCGTGGCCAACGACATCGAATCTCAGTCCGGAAGCGTTGAAAACCTGTCTTCCATACTGTCGGTTATTGAGACATCCAGCACCAAGAGCGTTGAAACCGCGGATCACACCAAGGAAGTTGCTGACACCCTGAAGAGCATGACCAGCAAGCGCCTCTCCTGATATCCAAGCCCCCCGGATCTTCCGGGGGGCTTTGTCCTATCGTTGCCAATCGACCTGACAACTCCATTCAGACTGAAGCCTGCGCCATTGCCCCTTTCCTTACTGGGACAACCTACTTTCTCTTTCCGTCGTAATTTCCTGTTTCTTGCCGACCCCTATTGACAGGGCGTCCGTCAAATAAGAAATCAGATAAATGGCTGCCGCCAAAACCAATATGGCACCGAACAACTTGAATACCTGCCGAGGTTTTTTCCACAGTAAAAGGGCAAGAATAACCAGGGCAAGAATTGCGGCCCACGGGTTCGCCACAAAAAAACTTTGAATATGGAGAAATATGTTTTCGAGATTCATAAATTTGACCTCATGTTATTAATCCCTGCCAGAACGACCAACAAAAACAGCAGACCCCAAAAGTATAAGACATCCGGATTGTTTGTAGGTGATATCACTGACATAAACGCGGTTCGGAGTGACAACGGAAAATTCCGCTCCTTCTGGCATGAAGGTTCTTGCACTTTCAACTCTACCAGAAACCCTATCCCT
>JARRKW010000465.1:0-4276 GCA_037387645.1 Desulfuromonadaceae bacterium | reverse complement strand
CGGAAAAAGATATCGATGTCCTGCAACGCCATCCGCTCATCGGGGCAAAAATTCTGGAACCGATTCATTTTCTTCAGGAAGTGCGCCAGATTATTGAACAACACCATGAACGTTATGACGGCCTGGGCTATCCCAACAGTCTCGCCGGGGAGGACATCCTCATCGAAGCGCGCATCCTGGCCGTCGCCGACACCTATGACGCCATGACCTCGGACCGTCCCTACCGCAAGGCGCTGCCCCCGGCCGTCGCCATCAACGAAATCCGTGAGTTTTCCGGAACCCAGTTCGATCCGAAAGTCGCCGAACTGTTTCTGGAGATGATCGAACGCGGCAACCTGTTTGATTAACCAGCTCCGTCCGCAACACAGCGGGACCCGGTCGCAAAGCGTCCCGGCCAGGTTATTCTCCGCGCAGCAAGACCCCACCGTCTTTTTGCCGACCACATGCGCGCAACGCTTCCAATACCAGTTTGCGCTGCTCCGGCAGATGCCAGAGCAACAGGGCTTTCTGCAGGCGTTTCTCCCGTTCGCTGCGTGGCACATGAACCCGCTCCCCGGTCCAGGGATCCCACCCCAGATAATAGATGCAGGTAGCCAGAGTGCCCGGCGTCGGAGTAAATTCCTGCACCTGCTCCACCCGCAGCCGCTGCCGTTGTAGAAACAGGGCCACATCCACCATATGGTCCAGGGTGGAACCGGGATGCCCGGCGATGAGATAAGGGACGACCGCCTGCCGCCGGCCCAGCTGCCGGCTGTGCCGGCGGAACTGTTCCAGAAATTCGACGAATACCTGCGGCCCCGGTTTGCGCATGATTCGGGTCACCTCTTCGCAGGTCGACTCGGGCGCCACCTTGAGCAATCCGCCGACATGATGGGCCAGCAGATCGGCCAGGTATTCCGGCTGATGGACCAACAGATCGTAACGGATTCCCGAAGCGACAAAGACATGCTTGATGCCGGGATGACGGCGGGCCTGCCGCAACAGCTCCACCGCCGGCCCATCGTCCACCCGCAGCCATCGACAACGGTCGGGATGGAGACAGCTGCCGCGCCGGCAGCCGGTCTTGGCCTTTTCATTTCCACAGTCCAGGGCATACATGTTGGCCGTGGGACCGCCCATATCGGTAACCGTGCCACGAAACTCGGGATCCTGCGTCAACCGGTCGAGTTCGGCGAGGATCGATGTTTTGCTGCGGGATTGGATCAGCTTGCCCTGATGATGGGTAATGGCGCAGAAGGCGCAACCACCGAAACAACCGCGGTGGCTGGTGATGGAAAAACGGATCTGCTCAAAGGCGGGAATCGATTGCCGATAGCCGGGATGGGGCCGTTTTTGAAACGGCAGGGCGTAGATGCGGTCGAGCTCGGCTTCGCTCAGGGGCAGCGCCGGCGGGTTGATCACCAGGGTACGCGAACCGTGGTCCTGGGCCAGGGCTCTGGCCACGTAGGGGTTCTGCTCGGCTTCGGCCAGACGAAAGGCTTCGGCAAACGCCTGCGGATCGCTGGCAACCGCTTCAAAGGAGGGCAGCCGGACAGAATCCGCGGGGGCCTGCGCGGCAAGGCAGGCGGTGCCCCGGATCCGGGTCAAGTCCCGCAGGGACGCACCGTCAACCACCCGTCTGGCCACCTCCAGCAGGGCCGTTTCCGCCATGCCGTAAAGAAGCAGATCGGCCTTGCTGTCGAGCAGCAGCGAACGGCGCACCCGATTATCCCAATAATCATAATGGGCCAGACGCCGCAGGCTGGCTTCGATGCCGCCGATCAAAACCGGCAGTCCCTTGAAGGCCGCCTTGACCGCGGCCGTATAGGCGATGACCGCACGGTTGGGCCGGGCGCCTGACCGCCCGCCGGGCGTGTAGGCGTCGTCCCGCCGAATCTTCTTGGCGGCCGTGTAATGGTTAACCATGGAATCCATGGCCCCGGAGGAGACGGCGGCAAACAGCCGGGGGCGGCCCAGCAGACGAAGCGCTGCGGGATCGCGCCAGTCGGGCTGGGCCAGAATACCGACGCGAAACCCCTCCGCCTCCAGCAGGCGGGCCAACAGGGCCACGCCGAAAGCGGGATGGTCCACGTAGGCATCGCCGGAAACGAACCATAGTTTCTCCCTCCCCTCCAGGAGGCGGTCTGCCGCCCCGCAAAGATCAGCGGCCGGCGATCTCGCGCTTCTCAGGGGAACAAGGGCACCACTTCGAGGCCCGCCTCTTCCTTCAAGCCGAGCATCAGATTCATGTTCTGAATGGCCTGTCCGGCCGCGCCCTTGACCAGATTGTCGATGGCGGAGACCACAATGACCCGACCGGTCCGGGGATCGCTCACCAGCCCCAGATCGCAATAGTTGCTGCCGCGCACAAAGGCCACATTGGGCAACCGGTTTTCCGGGCAGACCCGGACAAAGGGCTCGCCTCCATAATGCCGATGGTAGAGTTCCAGCAGTTCGCCGGTGTTCATGAACTCCCGCAGATTGGCGTAACAGGTCGACAGAATTCCGCGATCGATGGGCAGCAGATGCGGAGTGAAGTTGACCGTGACGGCCGTCTTGGCCAGATCGCTCAGGGTCTGTTCGATTTCCGGGGTGTGCCGGTGCCGCCCCACGCCATAGGCCTTAAAGCCCTCGTTGACCTCGCAAAACAGACTGTCGACCTTGGCCGAACGACCGGCGCCGCTGGTTCCCGACTTGCTGTCGATAATCAGGGATGTCGGATCGACCAGGTTGTTGGCCAGCAGCGGCGCCAGGGCCAGGGCCACACTGGTCGGATAGCAACCGGGGTTGGCCACCAGCCGGGCGGCGGGAATGGCTTCCCGGTAGAGTTCCGGCAAGCCATAGACCGCCTCGCTCAACAGCTCGGGGCTGGTGTGGGCCTGATACCAGGCCTCGTACACCCCGGCATCGCGCAAACGATAGTCGGCGGACAGATCGACCACTTTCTTCCCGGCTGCCAGCAGACCGGGAATGAATTCCATGGCGGTCTGATGGGGCAAGGCGGTAAAGACGAAATCTGCCTTGGCGGCAATAACCTCGTGCTCCACCGGATCGCAGATCAGATCGGTGCGTCCTCGCAGGGAAGGAAACACTTCGGCAAAGGGCTCGCCGGCATTCTGCCGGGAAGTGACGCAGGTGATTTCTACCGCGGGATGGTTGACCAGCAGCCGATAAAGTTCGACTCCGGTGTAACCGCTGGCTCCGACAATGGCAACCCTGATCATGACACTCTCCTTGAACAGGAAAAGGGAAACCCGAGGGTTTCCCTTTGCTGACGTACCAACAACAACCGGAACAATCCCGGCTGAGGTAAACTGTTAACGCTTGGAGAACTGGAAACTGCGACGGGCAGCAGCCTTGCCGTATTTCTTCCGTTCTTTGACGCGGCTGTCACGGGTGATAAACCCGGCTTTTTTCAGCACGCCACGCAGCTCAGGATCAACCTCCAGCAGGGCTTTGGTAATGCCGTGCTTGATCGCCCCGGCCTGACCGGAAGGACCACCGCCGCAAACATTCACGGAAATATCGAACTTGCCCATGTTATCGGTCAGTTCGAGGGGTTGACGTACCACCATCTTGGAGGTGGCCCGTCCAAAAAAATCATCCAGGTCGCGATTATTGACCACAATGTTCCCCGCCCCAGGTTTCAACCAGACCCGGGCGATTGAGGTCTTCCTTTTACCGGTCGCGTAGAACTTCTGCTCGGCCATCTTTATCTCCTAAATATCAACTCAATCTTGAATTACGAGTTCTTTGGGTTGTTGCGCGGCATGGGGGTGATCCGCGCCGGCATAGACTTTCATCTTGCGGAACATCTGCCGGCCCAGCTTGTTCTTGGGCAGCATCCCCTTGACGGCCTTTTTGATCAGGTCTTCGGGTTGCTTGACCAACAGCTTCTCGGCGCTGATGGACCGAATTCCGCCCGGATAGCCGGTGTGGCGGTGATACATCTTATCCGCCCCTTTTTTGCCGGTCAATTGCACCTTTTCAGCGTTCAGCACCACGACAAAATCACCCGTGTCCACGCTGGGGGTATAGATCGCCTTATGCTTACCGCGCAACACCCGAGCGATTTCCGTCGCAGCCCGACCCAGGACCTTGTCTTCCAGGTCGACGACGAACCACTCTCGTTTAATATCCGCTTCTTTCGCAACTTGCGTACTCATGACGTTCCTCTCTATCGTAAACTGTGAATTGTTTTGGTAACGGGGACTCACAGAAGGCTGAAATTAACGGAATAAAACACAGAAGTCAAGGATTTTTTATCCGCTTTTGCCGAATCGTATACCGCCCCCCC
>JARRKW010000464.1:0-2190 GCA_037387645.1 Desulfuromonadaceae bacterium | reverse complement strand
GCAACCGGAGGATACAAACCTTCTTCGGTAACGACGACTACCGAACCTATTTTTCCCTGTTGACCGAATGGTGCCGTAAATGCTCGGTCAACATATGGACCTATTGCCTGATATCGAACAACCTTATGCATTAATCGAGTAACCCATGAACCGAACAAAAAAATTCAACACCTCCGATGTGCTCATTTTTTCCTTCGCTCATCTCGCCCACGACACTTTCTCAGCCTTTCTGGCTCCGTTATTACCGCTGCTGATTGAAAAACTGGACATGTCCCTATCGATGAGCGCCTTTCTCGATATCATCCGGCGCATTCCCGCCCTGTTCAATCCGCTGCTTGGGTTGCTGGCCGAGAAAACCGGAATCAAGTACTTCGTTATCCTGACCCCGGCTGTGACCGCCATCAGCATGGGCCTGGTGGGGTTGGCCAACTCGGTTGTCGTTCTGTTTATTCTGTTGTTCGTCGCCGGAGTATCGGCCGCACTGTTCCATGTGCCCACCCCGGTCGTAGTTAAGGAATCCGCCGGGACCAAAGTGGGAACCGGAATGAGTTTTTTCATGGTCGGCGGCGAACTGGCCCGTACCATCGGCCCGCTGCTGGCCATTTGCGCTGTTTCCCTCTGGAGCCTGGAAGAGATTTACCGCCTCATCCCACTGGGGCTCACCGCCTCCTTGATTCTGTTCATTAAACTCAAGGATCTGGACGGAAAGCGGCGGCAACTGAACCGACCGAAGGAAGTCGGAGATACGCGCAAGATCCTCGTCCAATACCGGCTGTTCTTTATTGCCGTGGCCGGTTTTCTCTGTTTCCAGGCAGCAATGAAAAGCGCCCTGACTCTTTATCTGCCGGTTTACCTGACCAATCAGGGGGCGTCCCTGTGGTTCGCCGGAGTCTCCCTTTCGGTCCTGCAGTTTTTCGGTGTTATAGGCACCTTCTGGGCAGGAAACATTTCCGACCGTATCGGCCGCAGGCGCACCCTGATGATTTCCAGCATCGGTTCGGTCCTGGCCATGACGCTCTTCATCCTCACCCACAATATCCTAGTACTGAGCGTTCTCGGCTTGTTCCTGTTCGCTTCGGGCCCGGTTCTCATGGCAACATTCCAGGACACGGAATCGAACATGCCGACCTTTATGAACAGCATGTACATGTTTATCAATTTCGGTATCAGTTCTGTGATGGTTTTCGTGCTGGGACTTATCGGAGACTGGGTCGGCTTGGCGCAGACTTACCAGATCTGTGTTCTGTTTGCCGTCGGCACCATCCCGTTTGCATTTCTGTTGACCGGTTTGAACCACAGTCGTTCAGTTGAACGGCCAGAAATTTAAAGCGAACGGACATCCTTCACGGGACAACCGAGAAAAAAACCGATCTCGTGGGGGAGTTCTTCTCCCTGCCAGCAGTGTCCGGTTAAGCTGAATTCGGGGGAATTCGGGGGACACCATACTTAACTGCTCCTTGACGATCGCCAAGCCATCCATTAAGTTTTTCACATGGCCAGAATTGCACGCGTCATAGCAGCAGGCATCCCCCACCACATTACCCAACGGGGCAACCGGAGGATGCAAACCTTCTTCGGCGACGACGACTACCGGACCTATATTGTTCTGACGCTCCCTGGGGTCGGACCAGATTAAGTTGTTGATAAGATAAATAAAATGCCCAAAATAGCCCGCTTTTTTGCTCTTAGAGTCACATTTTTAGCTACAAAATTGAGCGTTTAAGATTGGCAAGAGCAAACCGACATCATATTCCAGGAAAAGTGTGGCACATGGGAATTCCGGGGACATCCGATCCTTTAATAACACCCTTGCCTATTAAGACTAAATGGAATATCCTTTAATAGCACTGGAAGTTATTAAAGGATTACGTCCATGAAATCTTCAGATCTGAGCCCTGATCGGCAAAAACTGCTTGTTCCCCTGAAGGCTTATCCCGGTGCTTTTGCGCTCGTCCCCCCTCCTGTCCCCCGATCACTCGGATTGAATGAAGTTTTCGGCGATGTGGTCAAGGCCCACGAGGCGCTTGGAGCAGTACAGGCCGCCACTTCCCGTCTTCCCAACCCAAACCTTGCCACGAGGACCCTTGACCGGCGGGAGGCCGTCCGGAGCATCCAGATCGAGGGCCCATCCACGGACGTCGATCAGGTCCTCGAATATGAGGCAACCTGCAGCGACGACGGACTTCCACG
>JARRKW010000463.1:943-3147 GCA_037387645.1 Desulfuromonadaceae bacterium | reverse complement strand
TGGATGCTTCGGTGATCCGACCGTTTGCACGTCGGCAGAACGGGGCAAAGCCCTTCCGGCGATTCTTGAACGGATGATCCCCCTGAAAGGAGGATGGAAAATGTTCAACATGTTGTGGAAGGTTACGGTTGTCATTGCCCTGGCGGTATCCTTTAGTGGCTGCACCATCAGGCATGTTGTTTCCGAAGATTATCATCAGTATCTGGTTAACAACGAGGGCAGTTTCCAGCTCCCCAAGACGGATTATGAGGCTGAATACGTAATTACCCCGGAAACGCTGACGCATAATTACGAATTCCGCGCGGCGACCACCGGATACGCCAATCTGTGGATTGTGAAATTCGGCGAGATTTTGGAAGAAACCCTGCAATCCAACGATGTGCGGAGCGCTTTCAAGCAGCTGACGAAAAGTGAAAACGGGGCCGGTCCGGGCATGTTGATCAAGTTTGATTTATCCAGCTATGAGTTCGAAGGATTCCAGGCGTCCGTTGCCTTGCAGGTGACCGTGCTGAAGAAAGGGGCTGTCGTTTTCGAAGAAAGCTATTTTGAAAAGGGCACAAGCCAGGGCGGAAAAATGTTTTGGGCGGGTGTTTTCGGTATGAAAAACGCGATTCAGCAATCCACCAAGAACGCCATTGACAGAATTCTTGAAAGAGCATTACGTGACATGCTGGCGAAGCGTATCGGCTGACGTCGCAAACATTCGGTTCAAGTCCCACGGGTAAACGATCCGGCCTTTTGGCCGGCGTGGCCATGGATATCCTTTTATCCGTGACAATTCCAACCCCGCTCAATCGATCTCCTGTTGAGCGGGGTTTTTAACCTCTGCTGCCTACTTTTGTTCCCCTCCCGCCACGTCTTACTCGGGCGAAGCTCCCGTTGCTGCATGCTCGGCGGTACTGTTGAAAGTGGTTATAAAACAACTATTTGCGTAGCCAAGGGTATTTTTGCCCGAGGATTGCGTTGGCGTTTTCCTGTGGTATAAAGGTGATTATGGGGGGGTAATTGCAGAGACCCCAATCACACGGGAAAGGAGTGACGCATATGGCAAACTGGGATATCGTTCATGAGTTGGAAAACCTCAGAAGGGAAATCGATGATGTCTTTCATGGTTTCGGAACGACCCGGGGATTGGGGCCGGCCTTTCTGCCCCGGGTCAGTGGACGGGAATATCCGTGTCTCAATCTGAGCGAAGATGAGAACAATCTCTATGTCGAAGCTCTGGTCCCAGGACTGGAGCCGCAGCATATCGACCTGAATGTCATGCGGGGCTCGCTGACCATTGCCGGCGAACGCAAGGAAAGTGGTGCGGCGGGCCATACCTGGCATCGCCGGGAGCGGGGCAGTGGTGCTTTTCTACGCTCTCTGGAGTTGCCCGTGCCGGTCAATACCGAGCGGGTCAGTGCCCAATACCGCAATGGCATTCTCACCATTACCCTGCCCAAGGTGGAAGAGGTAAAAGCGAAAAAAATTGCCGTTAAGATCGGGTGAAAACACCAGAAAGGAGAATAGAGTCATGGCGGAAAAAAATCTCTTTGCCGGCCGGCAGGGCTACGGACCCGCACGGCGGGAACAGACTGGAATGGCCAGTGCCCAGATGCGGCCCATGGTGGATATTTTCGAAACGGAAGACAATCTGGTGTTGGTGGCCGACCTGCCCGGTGTCGAGAAGGACGGCCTGGATGTCAACCTGGATAAAGGAGTTCTGACCCTGAAGGGGGCCATAAAAACCAGCACTCCGGGGGAACCACTGTCCCGGGAGTTCTCCCTGGCGGGCAGTTATTTCCGTCAGTTCGAGCTTTCCGATTGGTTTGACGCGGATCAGACCAAGGCGGAATTCAAAAACGGCGTGCTGACCCTGACCCTGGCTAAATCCGCGGCGGCCAAGCCCCGGCGGATCGAAATCCGGCAATAAACCCAAGCTGCGCAATCTGTTCGAGGAGGTAACCTTATGAGCCTGCGAGAGTTGATGCCCTGGCGCAAGAAAGATCTTTCAGCCGAAAGGGAAGAACATCCCTTCGATGCCCTGCAACGGGAATTGTCCCGGGTGTTTGACCGTTTCAGTCACAGTTTCGGCGGAGGTGAGCTGGCCCGCCGGGAGGATTGGTGGGGGGGAACGTTTCCTTCCGTGGACATTTCCGAAACCGAAAAGGAGATACTGGTTACCGCGGAAATCCCCGGGGTGGACGAGAAGGACCTGGATG
>JARRKW010000463.1:0-923 GCA_037387645.1 Desulfuromonadaceae bacterium | reverse complement strand
TGATCCGGGGGGAGAAGAAAGCGGAAAAAGAGGAAAAGGGTGAGCATTATTACCATAAGGAAACGTCCTACGGTTCCTTCCAGCGCACGGTTCCTCTGCCCATGGAAGTACAGGGAGATCAGATCGAGGCCACCTATCAGAAGGGGGTGCTGAAAATTAAACTGCCGAAGACGGCGGCGGCGCAAAGCGCCAGGAAGAAAATAGCTGTTCATTAGTTTCATATCCCCGTTGCCTTTTGCTTTTCCTGCGCCCTTTTCTTATTGAATTCATAAAAGCCAGTAACGAGCAACCGCCCATTGTTATCGTAATGGGCGGTTGTGGTGGAGTCGTCATCTTTTAGGCCGACAACTATAGCCGGGCCCGAATGGTTATAGCGGGCTCCGAGGGTTATTGGCGGGTATTGAAGCGCACCTCGGAAGCGACCATGTCCACTACCGGCAGGGGCGGGACCTCTGTCAACCCGTATATTTCCTGCAGATTGATATCCTCCGGCACATTGCTCAGGAGCTTTTCCGCAATTTTCTGGTCGGCCTGCCGGTACCGCAGCCTGGCCTCAATTTTGACCACCGGGGTTTGCAGGCCGTTGATGCCGTAATAGACATCCTTGTAACCTTTGGGTGGGATGGTTTCATGGCGGGAGAAGGAGGTAATGACCCAGGGATCGACCGCGAAATGGAAGTCACTGCCCATGCCATCGGAATTGAAAATGCGGGTGTTTTCCGGGAGGTGTCCGGCTGCATCGATGGCTCCACTGGTCAGGAGCAACTGCCCTGTTTCGTCCCTGACGGTGATTTCCAGCCACATTTGACGGATATTGGTCAGGGAGGTGGGCAGGTTGTGTCCGGCCCGGATATTTTTGACTCGAACCTTGATTTCACGCAGCTGCCCGCCCCGGTAGATGGGACTTATTTCCAGCTCGGCGG
>JARRKW010000462.1:0-4231 GCA_037387645.1 Desulfuromonadaceae bacterium | reverse complement strand
GCGACTATGCCCTCGACAGTATGGCCGACGTCATGCGTCAGTCCATGGCCGCAGCCATGCGAGCCGGGGTGCGCGCCCAAGCCCTGGCCACCCTCTCCAACGATCCCTGGCGGGAGATCCAGCGGGTGGCCCGCCTGCATCGTTGCGACAGCCTGCTGCTGGGCATGAGCCGCATCGACGATGCCACCATTTCGGGAGCCCTGGAGGAGCTGTTCGACCAGCTGGGATGCAACGTGGCGGTGCTGCGCGCGCCCACCGGCTGGAAGATTCAGCAGGCCCGACGCATTCTGGTGCCGGTCAGCATCCGCTCACATCCCAATTCCCTGCGCGCCCGACTGCTGACCCACCTGAGTCGCCATCAACCCGAATGCGTCATCCGCTATTTCATGGTGGTGCCTCCATCCCTGTCCGCAACGTCACTGGAGCGCATCCGCCGCATCAACACCGCCAACATGGTCGACGAAATCACCCGGGCGGAATTGCAGGTGGTGGTCAGCGACGATCCCCTGCAGTCCATCATCCGGGCCGCAGCCGAAACCGACCTGATTCTGCTCGGTCTGGAGCAGGGCAAACGCAAACAACGGCTGATCAGCGCTATGCCGCGAGGGGTGCTGCTGGAAACCACAATTTCACGATTTTTTTACAAATCTTTTTTGTTGTCGCGTTTCAGGAAGGTAGTAGACTTTGGAGATCTTGAAACCCTTTGCAAAACTGGGTGACAGCTGTTTATCCCTGCTGGAGCAGAGTGGCCGCATGGGCATTTTTCTCTTCTCCTGCCTGGTCAGCCTGGTCAAGCCCCCCTATTCCCCCTTTGCCGTGATCCGGCAGGCCCATTTTATCGGGGTCCGTTCGGTCTTCGTCATCCTCTTTACCGGCGCCTTCACCGGCATGGTACTGGGCTTGCAGGGCTATTACACCCTGAGCAAATTCGGCTCCGAAGGGCTGCTCGGTTCAGCCGTCGCCCTCAGTCTGCTGCGGGAACTGGGTCCGGTATTGACCGCCCTGATGGTGGTCGGCCGGGCGGGGTCGGCCATCTGCGCCGAGATCGGCATCATGCGCAACTCGGAACAGATCGATGCCCTCGAATGCATGGCCATCGATCCCCTGAACTACCTCATGGTGCCGAAATTCATCGCCGGCATTCTCGTGGTACCGCTGCTGACCTTCATCTTCGATATTATCGGCATTCTGGGGGGATATCTGATCGGGGTGATCCTGCTCCATGTCAACGGGGGAACCTTCTTTCAGGGCATGTACTCCAGCGTCGAATGGCTGGATGTCGAAATGGGTATCGTCAAATCGCTGGTTTTCGGCCTGTTGATCGTCTGGATCGCGACCGCCAAAGGCTATTACCTGCATCTGGAAAAATCGGGCGGATTCGGGGCCGAAGGGGTCAGCCGCACCACCACCGATGCGGTGGTGATCTCCTCGGTTGCCATTCTGGTCTGGGATTACCTGATCAGTGCCATCATGCTTTAGGAGTCGGCAGTGCAAGCGGAACAAACCACGCAACCGGCCATTGAATTGACCGGCCTGGAAAAAACCTTCGGTCGGCAAAAGGTCCTGCGCCAGGTCAATCTGAACATCGCCGCCGGCAAAACCACCGTTATTGTCGGGGGGAGCGGCCAGGGCAAGAGTGTCATCCTCAAGCACATGCTGGGGCTGGTACGCCCCGACTGTGGTTCGGTAAAGGTCTTCGGCCAGGAACTGCTGAAAATCAGCAAAAAGGAATTGAACCACATCCGCATGGAGTTCGGGGTACTGTTTCAGAACTCCGCGCTGTTCGACTCCATGACCGTGTTCGACAACGTCGCTTTGCCCCTGCGCGAACGGACCAAGATGCCGGAAGCGCAGATCCGGGCCAAGGTTCGGGAAAAACTGGACATGATGGATCTGAAGGATTCCGACCACAAGTACCCGGCCCAACTTTCCGGCGGCATGAAAAAACGGGTTGGCCTGGCCCGGGCCCTGGTGCTCAATCCCAAAGTCGTCTTTTTCGATGAACCGACCACGGGCCTGGAACCCAGAAACAGCTCAATTACACGGCGGTAATCGTCAGCCACGATGTCCCCAAGATTTTCAAACTGGCGGATTACGTGGCCTTGCTGGCGGAGGGGGAAATTCAGGGGGTCATGTCCCCGGAAGCCTTTCAGTTGTCGGAACACCCGCTGATCCGCAGCTATGTCCTCGAAACCATGGGACCCATCTATTCGAGTGCGCAAGAGGAGACTGCTCTGTATGAATCGCCTTAATATTGAAGTCGCCGTCGGTATTTTTCTGGTGGCGGGCTTTCTCTGTTTCGCCTGGTTGTCCGTCAAACTGGGACACGTCGATCTGTTTTCTGGTGACGAATATGCGGTCACGGCCAATTTCACATCCGTCTCCGGTCTGAAAGATGGCGCTTCGGTGGAAATTGCCGGGGTCAAGGTCGGCAGGGTCAGCAAAATCCTGCTGGATGAAAACACCTACGAGGCCGAAGTGGAGATCACCCTGGACAAGGAGGTCAAGCTGCAGGATGACTGCATCGCTTCCATCCGCACCGCGGGGATCATCGGGGACCGCTATATCAGTATCTCCCCCGGCGGCAGTGACCTGCTCATCGAACCGGGCGGCGTCATTTTTGAAACCGAATCCGCCATCAACCTGGAAGAATTGATCAGTAAATATGTATTCGAGAAAAAATAGGGGGTCTGGTGAAAAAAATTCTTTTATTGCTGGCACTTCTGACCTTGCTCTCGGTCGGTGCCGTTTGCGCCGCTGATGACGAATTTATCCTGGAAGAGGATCCCTTCGCCGAAGAAGAGGTTGCACCCATAGCCGACCCCCTGGAATCGGTCAATCGGGGGATCTTCTGGGTCAATGACAAACTCTACGTCTTTCTGTTCAAACCGGTGGCCAGAGGCCTGCGGGTCGTTCCCGAACCGATTCGCATTTCAACCTCGAATGTCTTCTCCAACCTGGGCACCCCGGTTCGGGCGGTCAACAATCTGTTACAATTGAAGATCGTCGACACCCTGGGAGAAATAACCCGCTTCATCGTCAACTCCACCATCGGCATCGCCGGCCTCTTCGATCCGGCCGCCGCCATGGGGGTCCCGAAAAAAGAAGAGGATTTTGGCCAGACCCTGGGCCATTACGGCATCGGACAAGGATTCTATCTGGTTCTGCCCGTCCTCGGCCCGAGCAGCCTGCGCGACGGCGTCGGCCGGGTCGGCGATTATTTTGCCGATCCCCTGACCTACCTTCTCTCCCAGGAAGAACTGCTGGCCTTAAGAACGGCGGAGAAGGAAACGGAGCTGTCCCTGGATAAAGACACTTATGACAAAATCCGGAAGCATGAACTCGATCCCTATCTCTTCGTCCGCAACGCCTATATCCAGCTGCGTGCGGCCGAGGTTGAAAAATAATCGGAATGTCGGAGGCTTTTATGTCGTTTTTTAAACAATGCCTGGTTGGAATTATCTGTACCTTGCTGTTGGCGGCAACCGTTTCCGCCGCGGCGCCAGGTCCCATGGAAAAGATCAATGCCACGGTGGACGAAGTCCTGAGCATACTGAAGAACAAGGAAATCGACAAATCGGCTCGCCGGGGACAGTTGCGTTGCGCCATTTTCTCCCGCTTCAACTTTGACGAAATGGCCCAGCGCATCCTCGCCCTCAATTGGAAAAAGGCGACCGACCAACAACGCAGCGAGTTTGTGACGATTTTTTCCGAATTGCTGGAGCGCAATTATGTCGGCCATATCGAATCCTACACCGATGAAAAAGTAGAATTCATCAAAGAACGCATTATCGGCAATCGGGCCGCCGTGGACTCCGTCATCTATACCAACACCGTGGAGATCCCCATCTCCTACCGCCTGGTTCAGGTCGAGGATGATTGGAAAGTTTACGATGTCGTTATTGAAAATGTCAGCTTTATCAACAACTATCGCTCCAGTTACGGCGAAATCGTCAAAGACGAAGGGTTCGACGGCCTGCTGACACGCATGTCGGAAAAACTGGAAGAACTGAAACAAAGCAACGGGAATCCCTCCTAGCCATGCAGCAGCCCTCTGATCAATGTACTCAGATAAAAAACGATTTGCGTCATTTCCGCTTTTTGTCGGAAGAAGATGTCGCCATTGTTGCGCCCTATTTTGAATGCCGCCAGGTGCGCGCCGGCGAGGTTCTTTGGAAGGAAGGGGAGCTGGCCGGGTTTGCCGCCCTGGTCATGTCCGGGCGCATCGAAG
>JARRKW010000461.1:0-4923 GCA_037387645.1 Desulfuromonadaceae bacterium | reverse complement strand
CGCTGGACCCAGGAATCCATACTGGAAGAAGAGGTTTACCAGCTGCGCTGTGGTCGCCTGCTGGATAACGGATTCCCCGACCCCTTTGCGGCGTTGGCGGTTTATGCCTGGCTTGATCCGGGGGCCTTCGCGCCCGAGCAACGGCGCAAGACCGAAATTCCGAACCTGGAAAATATCGAACCGCCCGGTTTTTATCTTACCGCCGCCAGGCCGAAGGATCTTCTGGCGGAGGTCCTGGCCGGGGGCATCCGTTCCGAGGTGGCCTGGGAGTTGACCTATCTGGTCAACAAGGTGATCAGCGCCGATCGGGTTGATTTCGGCGATCCGGGGCAGGTGCAGAACGTTGCCGAAAGCGTTTATCGTTATTTGAACCTGGCGCTGGAACATCTCAGCGAAGGGAATCCGGCCAGGGCCGCCGAGCTGTTCGACGGGATTTATCTGGAATATCTTTTTCGTCTCGGCTTCAGTCTTACCCTGGATTGCCAGCGGCGGGCACAGCGGATCCAAAGGGCCCCCATCGGTCCCTATCTCGACGGGCCTTTCCGGGCGTTGGTGGCCGCGTTGCTGAAGAAAAAGCCCTGTTTTTATGAAGGGCTGGCCGAAGAGAGCCGGGCGGGCGAGCGGCCCTTCGCCTGTCTGCATGATCTGCGGCTGAGCGAAGACTGGTTGCAACAACTGGAAGTGCAGCTGGATCTTTTCGATGGTCGGCTCGGGTTTGTTTTGCCGGCGCCGGCGGATCTGGACCTGACCGGGTGTTTCCCGAGCGACACCGACGATCTGACCCTGTCCGATTTTTTTCTGACGGCCCTGGCCAATCGGCTGCTCGGTGGCGATTTTCAGCCCCAGCCCATTGCTGAAAAGGAATTGGCGGGTCTGCACGGACTTGTTTGCCGTGAGGGGAAGCTGGCTGCCGAGTTGCGCCGGGAAACCATGACGTGGCTGGAGGGGATCGCTCCCGGCGCTGGCGACTTCGGCGGTTATTGTCTGGATCTTTGGGAAGAGGTTTTTGCCAGCCTGGCGCCGGCCGATATCGATCCTCGCTATGGTTGTGGACTGATCGTTCGAGCCTGAGTTTGTTCGTGACGTTTGCCCATTGCAGCATATTCCTTGGAGAGACCCGTGAAAATCGTTGTGCTGGACGGATATGCGCTCAATCCCGGGGATTTGAGCTGGCAAGGGTTGGAAGCCTTGGGGGAGGTTCAGGTCTACGATCGGACCCCGGTTGAGTTGGTGCTTGAACGCGCCCGGGGGGCTCAGATCGTACTGACTAACAAAACCCCGCTGGATGCTGCCACTTTGGATGCCCTGGAGGCTTTGCAGTATGTCGGGGTATTGGCCACCGGCTACAACGTGGTGGATATCCAGGCGGCCCGGCGCAAAGGTATTCCGGTTACCAATGTGCCCGGTTACGGGACGGCCTCGGTGGCCCAGATGGTGTTTGCCCTGCTTTTGGAAATGACCAGTCAGGTGGGACACCATGCCCGTCTGGTGCGCGAGGGGCGTTGGAGCGCCAGTTCCGATTTTTGTTTCTGGGACCGGCCCTTGACCGAACTGGGAGGTTTGACTTTGGGTGTGGTCGGTTTCGGCGCCATCGGCCGCAAAGTGGCGCAGCTGGCGCGGGCTTTTGACATGCGGGTGCTGGTCCATACCCGCCACCCGGAGCGATATCAAGGAAGCGATACCGCCCGGGGGGTGGAGTTCACCGATCTCGATGCGTTGTTTGTCCGCTGCGATGTGGTCAGCCTGCACTGTCCTTTGACGACGGAAACCGCCGGTCTGGTTGATGCCTCCCGGTTGGCCCGGATGAAGCCGACGACCCAGGCCGCCCGGCAACGCCTGCTGGCCGTTGTCATTGCCAATGTTCGTGATTTCTTGCAGGGGAAGGACAGCCATGTGGTCAACTGAAACCCGTTAACAGGACGTTTCGCCGGAACCGGTTGACAGCTCCCAAAGCCAATGTTATAAAGCAGCACGACATGCCCGACTGGTACGGCCACAGGTTCTTCCCTGTGGCCTTTTCTTTCCTTAAAGGATGGCCATGAGCAGTAAAAAGCTTTCTGCCGGAGATTATATCGATTCCCGTTGTACCCGTTGCCGGGTTATTACCAACCATACCATTGTCGCCATGGTTGCGGACAGGGTGGTCCGGGTACAATGCAATACCTGCGGGGGGATGCATAACTATCATGCCCCCAAAGCGGAAAAGAGCGAACGAGCGAAGCCCCCTCGGCGCGCCGAACCGGCAAAGACCAGCAAAAACACCCGTTCCAGCCGGGTTTCCGCGGTGGCTCTTGATCCTGTTTCAGGAAGGGAAAAAACTGTTGCGCTGTAATAGTTGAGTGAGCGGAATCTTCAGCGGGACTGCCGTTAAGAGCCGAACATGGAATTTGCCGAACTTCATAGGTGGAAGGTCGATTATCGTCAGGCGGTCGAACTGCAGCGGGAGTTAGCCGGTCAGTTGCGGCTGGAAAACCTGCTGCCCGCGTCGGTGACCACCGTGGGGGGTGTGGATGTCTCCTACGAAAAACACGGCAACCTGTTTTTTGCCGCCGTGGTGGTGCTCGATGGTTCCTCGATGCAACCGGTCGATCAGGCCCATGCCGTCGCCCGGGTCGATTTCCCCTATATTCCCGGCCTGCTTTCCTTTCGCGAACTTCCGGTCATTCTCGAGGCCTTTCGGCGGCTGAAAACAGTGCCCGCTGCCGTTTTGGTCGATGGACAGGGGATCGCCCATCCCCGATGCTTCGGCCTGGCCAGTCATCTCGGCCTCTGGCTTGATATCCCGACCGTTGGTTGCGCCAAAAGTCGCCTCTGCGGGAGCCATGACGAGCCGGGTTGCAAACGGGGGGATTGGTCCCCCTTGTTGCTGGATCAGCGAACGGTGGGGGCGGTTTTGCGAACCCGGGACCGGGTCAAGCCCATGTATATCTCCCCCGGTAATCTGATTGATGTTCAAGGGGCCGTAGATCTGGTTCTGAGCTGTCTCGGTCGCTACCGGATGCCGGAACCGACCCGTCTGGCCCATCATCTGACCAACCGGTTGCGGCGGATGGGGGCTGCCCCTGTCACTTGAGGGCGGAACCCGGCAAAGCATCCCCGCTGAATTTTTCTCCGTCCGGGGGCTGAGCCCCCGTTGTGGTGAGGAGCCGTTATCGGCTCTGGTGATCCGTTTCGTTTGACGGTGAAAGCTTCAAAATTTCTTCCACCCGTTCCCTGGTCAGGGTTTCCTCCTCCTGCAGGGCCGTTGCCAGGTCCTCCAGGAGGGCACGGTTTCTGGCCAACAGCTCGTCGGCCCGTTTTTCCTGCTGCCGGATGATGGCGCCGATGGCCTGATCGATTTCCCAGGCCATCGCTTCGGAGAAGCCTTTTTCTTCAGCCATTTTACGGCCGAGAAACGGGTGCTCTTCGCCACGGCTGAAAGTAACCGGACCGACCTTTTCACTCATCCCCCATTGACACACCATTTTTTCCGCCAGTTCGGTGACGGTTTTCAGATCATTCTGGGCGCCGGTTGAGGTTTCCCCGAAGACCAGGCGTTCCGCCGCGCGTCCTCCCAGGGCGATACAGATGCGTTTTTCCAGAAAACTGCAGGGATAATAATAGCGATCGTCTTCCGGCAGCTGCTGGGTGACGCCGAGAGCCATACCGTGGGGGATAATGCTGACCTTGTGGATGGAATCGGTTCCCGGCAACAATTTGGCGATCAGGGCATGCCCGGCCTCGTGGAAAGCGGTGACCCGTTTTTCCTGCTCGGAGATGACCATTTTCCGTTCACTGCCCATGAGCAGCTTGTCCTTGGCCTGTTCCAGGTGCTCCATGGTGACTGCTTCCGCCTGCTCCCGGGAAGCCAGGATGGCCGCCTCGTTGACCAGATTTTCCAGATCGGCGCCGGTCATGCCCGGCGTTCCCTTGGCAATGGGAGTCAAATCGACCTCGTCAGCCAGGGCCACCTTGCGGGTGTGGACCTCGAGTATTTTTACCCGGTCACGCCAGTCCGGGCGTTCGATGACCACATTGCGGTCAAAACGGCCGGGACGGAGCAGGGCCGGGTCGAGCACGTCCGGACGGTTGGTTGCAGCCAGCACGATCACCTCTTCATGGGGGTCAAAACCGTCCATTTCGGAAAGGAGCTGATTGAGGGTCTGCTCCCGCTCATCGTGACCACCGCCGAAGCCGGTGCCCCGGCTGCGTCCCACCGCGTCGATCTCGTCGATGAAGATGATGCTCGGCGGGTTCTTCTTGGCGTTATTGAACAGATCTCTGACCCGGCTGGCACCGACCCCGACAAACATTTCAATGAACTGGGAGGCGGAGATGGAGAAGAAGCTGACGCCCGCCTCCCCGGCCACGGCTCGTGCCAGCAGGGTTTTGCCGGTGCCCGGGGGACCGACCAGCAACACCCCTTTCGGCACTTTCCCGCCGATGCGGATTCATCAGGTAATCGACGATCTCCTTGAGCACCTGTTAGCTGTTTTCCAAGCCAGCGACATCATCGAAGCAGACCTTGAATTTATTTTCGCTGCCATACATACTGGCGCCGGATTTGGCGAATCCGCCGAACATGCCGCCCATCCCCTGTCTGCGGGTGTTCCGGGCGAGGTAGAGCCAGACCCCGATGATCAACAACCAGGGGAGTACCCCCAGCATGATGGAAACCAGCGGGGAGGTTTGGGTCGATTCGGCGCTGACCTCAACCTGATGCTGGGACAGCAGCTGCAACAATTCCGTATCCGTCGTAGGGATGGTGGTGGTGAAGAATTGTACCCCCGGTGATTTTTGTTGTTCTTGACCGGTGTCGTTCAGACGAATTTTATGGAGAAATTCACCGCGGACATCGCCCCCCTTGAAGCGAATATTTTTCAGGTTATCGCTGGCCAGTTCCTGGAGAAATCGGCTGTAGCTGATGGCGGCACTACGCTTTTC
>JARRKW010000460.1:0-2866 GCA_037387645.1 Desulfuromonadaceae bacterium | reverse complement strand
CCCCCTCCCTGGCCGGGCTGCTGCCCGGGGTGGAGGGACAGCTGCAGGGTGGGGGTTGGCTGGTCCTGCGGGACGATGATCTGGCGGGGCAGCTGTCCCTCGAAGGAAAGCGGTTGCGTTACGCCGGAAGTGCTCTGGAACGGATGAGCCTTGCTGCCGACAAGCCGTTGGGGAAAGAGGGGCGGATTCATATCCGTGGTGGTCGGGGGCGGATCCTGGAGCAGTCCCTGGACAGTATTGCTTTGACTTTGCGGGGGGATCAAAGGGCCCAGTGGGCCTCCTGCCGCGTCAATTTCCCTCGGGGGTCAGGCCAGCTGGAATTAAGCGGTGGCCTCCGGGAGCAGGGGTGGCGGGGAAAGCTGACCGCCCTGAATCTGAGCCAGGAGGAAATGGGGGCATGGCACCTGGCTCAGCCGGTCGAACTTCAGATCGCCGGACAATTCATCCGCCTGGAACCGCTTAAACTGATCGGTTCCCGAGAGGGGTCCCTTACTGTGACGGGAACGATGAATTTTTCTCCTCTGGATGGAGGCGTAGCGCTGCAGTGGGAAAGATTTCCCCTGTTGGCGTCCCTGTTGTCATTTGGGCAATGGGGCCTGGCAGGGTCGACCACCGGTTTTGCTCAGGCTCAGTTGCAGGCGGGAGAGCTGACGGAACTTACCGCCCGGGTGGCGGCAACAGGGAGTCTGGCCGGGGCCGAAGCTGAGATCCCCCTGCAGGCGGGAGAGCTGGAGCTGCGTTGGGATGAGGCGGGCCTGGCGGGGCAGGCGCGCTTGGATTTCGCCGAATCCGGTTTGCTGCAGGCCCGGATCCGCTCCCCGGAACCGGCCCGGTTGGCTTGGCCGACGCGGGGCGAATGTTCCTTTCACCTAACCGGGATGCCCCTGCTGCAATTGAAACCCTGGTTGCCTCCGGCGCTGCAGCTTGCCGGCGATCTTTCCGCTGAGATGTCCGGGCAATGGGAACGACGAACTGAATTTTCCCTGCGCGGAGCGGTTGCGGTTGCGGAGGGAAGGGTAGCCTGGCAGGAGGGGGGAGGGGTCCTGGAGGCGGCCCTGGAGCGGGCTCGGTTGGACTGGAACTGGCGTGGGGAGGTTCTTTCGGGGCAGGTCGAACTGCTTCTTTCCCGGGAAGGGCGCTTGCGGGGGGAATGGTCTCTGCCACTGACGGCCCGCTGGCCCCTGGCAATCAACCCGCAGGGGGCCGTCCGGGGGAGTCTGTCCGGATTTTTACAGGAGCAGGGTTTGCTGACGGCGGTCTTTCCCGGTCTGGTTCAGGAAAGTCGGGGGCGCTTCGATTGCGACGGTTCTCTCGCCGGAACCTGGGCGCGTCCCGATCTGCAGGGCCGCTTCAGTCTGAAGAATGCCGCGGCCTATCTGCCCCAGGCCGGGATCGAATTGCGGCAGGTGGCATTGCAGGGACGGTTGCGCGGGAGTCGCATCCAACTGGAGGGATTTTCTCTGGAATCCGGCGGCGGAAAACTCTCCGGAGCCGGCGAGCTGCAACTGCTGAACTGGCGCCCGGGCGCTTTTCAGCTGCAGCTTGAGGGAGAGAATTTCCAATGCGTCAATCTGCCCGAGCTGCAACTGCGGGTCAGTCCGGAGCTGCGGCTTTCCGGGAGTGACCGTACCCTGCAAATTCGGGGGCAGGTCCGGGTTCCCGAAGCGCTGGTTGTTTTACGTGACACCGCGGAGACGGTGGCGGCGAGTCCGGATCTGGCATTCGTCGACAGCGCCGACCCCGCGCCGGCGAAAAGCTCGGCGCTGGTTCTGGATGGCCGCTTTCGGATTCTGCTCGGCGATCATGTGCTGGTCAAGGGGAACGGTATCGACGCCCGTCTTGGCGGCGAAGTGGAGCTGTCGGCCCAGGGCCCCGATGACATCAGCGCCCAGGGGAAAATTCAGGTGATTCAGGGCGCCTATTCCGCCTACGGCATCGGTCTGAAAATTGAGCGGGGGAATGTGCTCTTCGCCGGTGGGCCGGTGGATCGACCGACCCTCGACATTCTGGCTCTGCGCACGGTTAATGAGGTCAAGGTCGGTGTGCTGGTCAGCGGAACCCCGAAACAACCGGTGGTCAAGCTTTATGCCGAACCGGCCATGCCCGATATGGATATCCTTTCCTATATCGTGTTTTTTGTCCCAGGGGGAATCAGCCCTGCTGCAGGATCGACTCAAGCGTCGTCTGGGGTTGGATGTCCTTGAGGTTCAGGCCGGGAACGGCGATGTAACCAGTTCCATGGTGACCATCGGCAAATATCTCAATCCGAAGCTTTATGTCGGTTTTGGTCATGCCCTGTTCAACAACAGCAACGAGCTTCGGGTCCGTTATCGGCTTGGTTCGGCTTGGGAATTTGAATCGAATGTGGGATTGGAGAGTGGGGCCGATCTCTATTATCGCATCGAATTTGATTAATGCGGTTCGGATCCGGGGAGTTCGGCTTGACTTTTTCAGGACGGAATGCTACAAAACGCCACGTTTATCCCCATCTAAATTGCATTCAGTTATTGGAGAATCGACCATGGAAAGAACATTTGCCATCATCAAGCCGGATGCCTTTGCCGCCGGTAACGCCGGTAAAATTATCGCCCGTATCTATGCCGAAGGGTTTAAGGTTGTCGGACTGAAGAAACTGTACCTGAGCAAGGTTGAAGCCGAGGGCTTTTACTATGTTCACAAGGAGCGCCCCTTTTTCGGCGAACTGACCGATTTCATGAGCAGCGGTCCCTGCGTTGTCATGGTCCTCGAAGCCGAGCAGGCGATCAAAAAATGGCGCGATCTGATGGGTGCCACCAACCCTGCCGAAGCTGCTGAGGGAACCCTGCGCAAGGAATTCGGTGGTTCCATCGGTGAAAATGCCACCCAT
>JARRKW010000459.1:0-2227 GCA_037387645.1 Desulfuromonadaceae bacterium | reverse complement strand
GGAAGGTAAAAACCCCCTTACGGGTGGCCTCCACCGCTTCGGCAATGGAACCGTGGGCGGTGAGAATAATAACCGGAACCGACATGTTCAAACGGCGGATTTCCTCGAACAGGGCCAGCCCGTCCATGCCTTCCATGCGCAGATCGGTGACCACGATCTGGGGGCGAACGGCCTGGAACTGGGCCATGGCCTGTTCGGCGCTTTCCGCCGGGATGACCTCATAACCTGCGGCTCCCAGGCGCATGGACAACAACCGCAACAGATCGGCGTCATCGTCCACCAGGAGAATACGGTTTTTTGATTTATTCATTTATTCCCTCATGGTTCGGCGGGATATTTTTTATTGCGCTCACTGAGAATCTCTTCGATTTCCTTGAGCTCCTTCAACTGCTTGGCCCACCTGTCCGCGCGCTCCTTTTCCGCCTTCCACTTGCCATCCAGATCCCGCCGTTCCAGCAACAGCATGGTCAACAATTCCGCCAGAGCGCGTTGGGACTCGTACTCCGCAGTGCTATCCTGCCGCCGTTCCTGCAACAGACGCAAGGCGTAATCGCTATCGGAAAACCCGTACCCCGGCAACAGGCTGAAAAAGATAAGCCGCCAGCGATCGTCCTCGTTGCCACCAGCGTCGAAACGTTCCTTCACCGCCTGGTACTTCTCCTCCAGCTCGGGCTCGGGAAGGGTCTGCAGGTAGCTGAAATAGATGACCGGTTCCAACCGCTGCCAGTTTTTGCCCGTGTCCGGCCCGGAAGCAACCTTCCAGCGCGGCGGATTCCCCAGCAAGGTCTGCAGACGAGCGCAGCCAGCAAAACTCAAGGTCAAGACCAACAGGAGCAAAAACATTACAAAACGATTCATAAAAAACCCTATTCTGATTGATCCAGGGGCAAGGTCAAACGCATGCAACAGCCCGGGGCGGTGCCGTCCAGCAGACTCAGCTCCCCACCATGGGAGCGAGCGATCTCACGGGCGATGGAAAGTCCCAGTCCCGTCCCCTTGACCGGGCCCGAGCCCGGTCGACTGCCCTGGAAAAAGGGGTCGAACAGTCGTTCCCGATCGGCGGGATCGATCCCCGGACCCGAGTCGGTCACCTCGATCGAGCAACCCTCCTCGTCCTGTTGCCAGGAAACAAGGATGCGGCCGCCGCGCGGCGTGAACTTGACCGCGTTGGACAGCAGGTTGCCCAGCAGGGTCCGCAGCTGTTCCCGATCCGCCGTCAGCGTCAGCGGAGCGCCCACGACGTCCAGACACAACTCCTTTTTCACCAGCAACGGCTTGAAATCGCCGCAGAGTTCGTCCAGCAACGCGGCCACATCCAGCTGCGTGCGGTTGAGCAGGCCCACCGTCCCCGCCTGCACCTTACTGAACCCGAGCAGGTTCTCGATCAACGATTGCAGATCGCGACTGCTCTTGCAAAGGATTTCGACAATCTCGCGCTGCTGGGGATTGAGTTCGCCGACCAGATCATCCCGCAACAGCTCGGAACCCTCCCGCATGGATGCCAGGGGTGTCTTGAGCTCATGGGAGATATGGGAAACGAAACGGGTTTTGGCCCGCTCCACATCCGCCAGCTGCGAACGCATCCAGTCCAGCCGCTCCCCCAGCCGCGCCAGGTCCCAGCTCCCGCTGATGCGCACCACGGTGCTGAAATCCCGCTCCCCCAACCGATTGATGGCCCGGTCGAGATGCACGATGGGGCGGGAAATCAGCCGCACGAACAGCACCAGAAAAAGACCGGACAAAGGCACCAGCACCGCCGCCTGCCAGATCATTTTCCGCTGCGCCTCGGCGCTGAATTTCTGCACCTCCTCCACCTCGTGATAAATCAGCTCCTGACTCTGGGCTTCGATCACATTGGCCAGGTTGTGCAGCTCGGCGAAACCGGTCAGGACCTGCTGGCGTTGTTCGGACTCACGCGGTTCCCGTTGCAACCGATCGATCAAAATCGCCTCGTCCGCCTGCAATTGCCGAACCCGCTGCAACAAGGGCGCCTCCAGCGGCAACAGCAACAACCGTTCCAGGGTTTCCTGGATTTCCCCGTGCTGACGGTCCATCTCCTGCTGCAGCCGCTCTTCCCCCAAAACCTCGAATTGCCGGGCCTGGCGCTCCAGAGCGATGAGGCCGGCGGCCAGCGCCCGCCCCCCCTCGGTAGCGGCCACGGAACGGTAGACCACCTGGGCGCTCTGCCGAGCCAGGGCGCCCATGGACAGTTCGGCGTAGACCAAAG
>JARRKW010000458.1:0-4317 GCA_037387645.1 Desulfuromonadaceae bacterium | reverse complement strand
GGATTGAGTTCGATCAGAACGGCCGGGTTTCACAGATTGTCCAATGAACGGCCCGCCTTGGCCCCTGCTGGTTGCCGCACCTGACCCCTGGTGGGAAAAAAGCGGAATCACAGCTGTGTTTTTTGCTGGAGACTCCGCATGAACAGCCTTCCTCTTGATCATCAGAAACATCTGGCGACCATTTTAGACAGTGTTGCCGACGGGGTGTTCACCGTCGATGAAGCGATGCGGATTACCTGGTTCAATCGGGCCGCCGAAGAGATTACCGGTTTCAATCGTGACGAAGCCCTGGGGCAGAACTGCTGCGAGATTTTTCGCAGCAGTATCTGTTTCAGCCGTTGCCCGGTGCGGGAGGCCATGGACACGGGACGCAACGTGGTCAACCGCGAAGTCGATATTCTCGATAAAAACAACCGCGAGATCCCTATTTCCGTGAGCGCCTCGGTTTTGCTTGACGAACGGGGGCGGGCGGTGGGGGGCGTGGAAACCTTCCGGGATCTCTCCCAATTGCAGGCCCTCAAACGGACCATCGAGGAGAAGTATACCTTTCACGATCTGGTCAGCCGGCATCCGGGCATGCGGCAACTGTTCGATGTGCTGCCCGATGTGGCCGCCAGCGGCGCCACCGTTCTGTTGCAGGGGGAAAGCGGTACCGGCAAGGAACTGTTCGCCCGGGCCCTGCACGAACTCAGTCCCCGCCGACAGGGCCCCCTGGTGGTGGTCAACTGCGGCGCCTTGCCGGAAACCCTGCTGGAAGCCGAAATTTTCGGCGCTAAAAAGGGCGCCTATACCGGTGCTGTGGAAGATCGGTCGGGACGTCTGGCCCAGGCCGAACGGGGGACTCTGTTTCTGGATGAGATCGGGGACTTGCCCTTGTCGCTGCAGGTGAAGCTCCTGCGGGTGCTGGAGAATCGGGAATACCAACCGCTGGGGGCCAAGCGCCCGCGCCGCGCCGATGTCCGTTTCGTGACGGCGACCCATCGGAATCTTGAGGCCATGGTGGCGGAAGGCTCCTTCCGGCGGGATCTGTTTTTTCGTATCAACGTCATCAATCTGAAGATCCCGCCGCTGCGTGAGCGTGGCGAAGATATTCCCCTGTTGCTCGACATGGCTCTGGATCGGTTCAATCGCACCTACGGTAAAAAAATCCGTGGATTTACCCCGGAGGCCCTCAATCCGCTCCTCACTCATGCCTATCCCGGCAATGTGCGGGAACTGCTCAATCTGGTGGAACGGGCCGTGATTCTCTGCCGGAGCGACATCCTCGAAGTCGATCTGTTTTCGCTCTCCGGCGCGGCCACGGCGCAGCCACAGAATGACAGAGTTCCCACCCCGGATCAATTGCAGCAGGTGCTTCGTCGTCATGGCGGCAATCGCACCCGCGCGGCCGCGGAACTGGGGGTAAATCGCACCACCCTTTGGCGTTGGCTGAAACAGCAATCCTCCGGATAACTCTCTGTTTTCTTGCGAGCCCGCTATGTCAACAGCTACCCTGGCACCATTCCATCCCATGCTTTACGTCGGTCTGTTGCTGCTGTTAAGCTTTCTGGGTGGCCGAATTGCCAACCGGTTGCGGTTTCCGCGCGTTACCGGTTACCTGGTGGCCGGGATTTTACTGGGGCCATCGGTGGCAGGTGTCTTCCCGGCGACGGTGGTGCAACAGGATCTCGGTTTTATCACCAGCATGGCCCTGGCGGTGATTGCTTTTTCCATTGGTGGGTCATTGCACCTCGGCCGGCTTAAACGGGTTGGAGGTCAGATTCTATGGGTAACCCTGGCCGAAGCAAGCGGCGCCTTTTTGCTGACCACCCTGGTTTTGACCTTGGGGTTGCCCGTTATCCAAGGAGCTGGATTTTTTTCTCTGCAGCAAGTTAAGGTCTATTTTCCCATCGCCCTGCTGATCGGCAGCCTGTGCGCGGCAACGGCGCCGGCGGCCGTTTTGGCCATTGTTCATGAATACCGCTCCCAGGGGCCCCTGACCGTTTTTTTGTTGGGGGTGTTGCTGCGAGTGATCCTCCCGCTTATCTCCCGGCGAGAAGCCCTGATCGGTGTTGCCCTGGGCGGGATTTTGCTGGCCGGAGGTCTGGCCCTTTCCCTTAACTTACCATTTCTCCTTACCAATATGGTTCTGGGTTTTAATGTCATCAACTTTGTCGGTCGCCATGAGGAGCTTTTCACTGCTGTGGAAGGGATTGAAGAGCCCATCTTCGGCATGTTCTTTCTGCTGGCGGGAGCCCATTTCGATTTCAATCTCATGCGTCTGGCCGGGGGGCTGGCCTTATTGATCACCCTCAGCCGTTTTCTCGGTAAATTTCTCGGTGTCTGGTGCGGGGCCCGGCTCTGTGCCGCTCCTGCCGTGGTGGGCAGATATCTCAGTCTGGGACTGTCACCCCAGGCCGGCGTGGCCGTCGGGTTGGTGCTGGAAGCGCAGATCCTGCTCGGGAATACGGAAATCGGGGATATTGTGGTCAGCGGGGTGTTGGGTGCCGTCATTCTCAATGAACTGCTGACGCCGCCCTTCGTCCGTATGGCGTTACTCAAGGCCAAAGAAGCGGTTCTCCCCCCTTAAAAGGAGGTTTTATGTCAGCTCCGCCCCTTAAGCAGTCAGCTACCGTAGCCGATCTGCTCGCCCTGCTGCCGATGCGGCCACTGCTGCCGATGCGGCCGCTACCCGTCGTTGCCGAAGGTGCGACTGCCGATGAGGTGGTGAACGCCTTTGCCGATTCGCAGCATACCCGTCTGCTCTATGTGTTGGACCCGGCCGGCCGCCTGGTCGGGGTCATCTCCCTGGGCCGCCTGGTCCGCCATGTTCTCAATGGTTACCATGAACCCCGGATCCATTCCCGGCATTTACTGAATATGCTCGGTTCGGAAACGGCGACCCACCTGATGCAAAAGGAAGCCGTATCTGCTGGTTTGAACGAGCCGGTGGAAACGGTACTGCGCCGCATGGTCGAAAGCAATGTGAAGGAGATCGCCGTGCTGGATGAGAGCCGGAAGGTTGTGGCGGATCTGACCATGGTGGATCTGCTCAGGTATTATAAATTTACCGACAAAGGTTAAGTTCGGCCAGCAGAGTTGTTGCATGTGTTGCATATGTTGCATGGGCCTTGCAGCGATCATTTCTGAAAATAAATCCATCCAATTAAAGTGTTTATCAGTTGTTATCCGGTCAGCCGTTGCATGTGCAACGGCTGTTCTGGTTTGTTGGTCGCCTGAAAATACGGTTTTTGCGGTCTAACTACCTATAAATAAAGCAAGTTTTTCATCGATTGAAAAGTTTTCCAGCTCGGCACGGTCTTTGGAATGTCCATACGACATGAATGCGACGACCGATTCAGCCACAACGGTACGTATTGCCGTTCCCTGTTACGGTGATCGAGTGCTTCCCCGGTTCGGCCAGAGCAGGGAATTCTATTTAGCGGAAGTGGATCTGGCTGCGGGTGATCTGCATGATTTGAAGCGCTGCAGCTGGGATCGGTTGGATGAACCGCAGCTGGTGCGCTGGTTGCGGTGTAAGGGGGTCGATGCAGTCTTCTGTGGCGGTATCCATCCCCGCTTCCAGGCCGATCTGCGTGCCGGGGGCATTGCGGTTATCTGGGGGTTCCGGGGTCCGGTGGAAGAAATCCTGCGTCAGTGGTTGCAAAGGCGCGAACCATTGCCAAACCCTGACGACGATGGTCTGTTCGAGTCCGGACGTTGTCGGTTGCGCCGGGGCATGGGTTCCGGTTGGCCCGAGAGGGACGGAGACAATAAGTAAACTGTGAAAGGAGCTGGATGATGATTATAGCGATTACTGCACAGGGTCCCGATCCCGACAGTTTGGTGGATCAGCGTTTCGGTCGGGCCTATTGGATTTTGTTTTATGACCGGGATAAGGATCGTTGGGATGCCATGGAAAATACCGCTTCCCGTAATGCCAGCCAGGGCGCGGGTATCCTGGCGGCGCAACAGCTGGCGGATCGGCGGGCTGAGGTGCTTGTCACCGGCATGACCGGGCCCAAGGCCTTCAGGGCGCTGCAGGCAGCCGGGATTCAGGTGTTGCATGGGGCTACTGGTACGGCGCGGGAGGCGTTGCAGGCCTATAGACAGGGCACCTTGACCGAGGCCACCGCCGAACTGGCCACGGGGCTGCGTTGATGGATGCGGATTTTTCACCATTTTGGGAGGGGGCACCAACGCTGCCACCTTTCTCAAGACCATCTTTAACTTAACAGTAATAGGAGCAGAATCATGTCAGATACCCAAGTTATTGCCGTTCCTTCCATGTACCCGGGCGGATTGCAGGCAGCTCGTTCGGGCCATTTTGGCCGTTGC